>CAYTLU010000236.1:0-5122 GCA_964438665.1 uncultured Bacteroides sp. | reverse complement strand
GGCCGCTTTTCGGGCGCCGGCTTCAAAGGGGCCTGCATAGCGCTTGTTGACCCCTCGAAGGAAGAACAAATCCGCAAGGATGTGATGGAAAAGTACCTCGCAAGATACCCGCAGTATAGGGACTCGTTCGAGATCTTCTTCTGCAACATGGCCAACGGCGTCGACTTCCTCTGATTTTATATACCGTAACAAAGCATGAAAAACATAGTAATCGCAGCCGGATATGCCACGCGGCTGTATCCGCTTACCGAAAACTTCCCGAAACCCTTGCTCAAGGTAGGCTCACGCAACATTCTTGAACGTCTGCTTGACGATGTTGACCGACAACCTGAAATAGATGGGCATATCATAGTGACCAACCACCGTTTCGCTCCCGTTTTCAACGACTGGGTAGCTGGGGCATCCTATATCAGACCGATAACGATTATTGATAACGGGACAGAAACAAACGATACGCGCCTGGGAGCCGTGCGCGATTTGTTGCTTGCTATCAGCAAGTGCAACATAGATGATGACATCATGGTTCTTGCTGCCGATAATATACTGGAATTTTCATTAGACGGATTTATTGACTTTTTCAAAAAGAAAGGCACCTCGGTGATAATGTGCCACAAGGAGCCCGAACTCAGCAGGCTGCAGCGCACAGGGGTGATATCGGTGAATGAAGACATGCGGGTGCTTGAAATGCAGGAAAAACCTGAAAAACCGGCTTCCAACTGGGCCGTGCCGCCTTTCTATATATACTCGCGCAAGGATCTTCCACTCATACGCGAATGTCTAAAACACGGTTGCGGACACGATGCACCCGGTAATTTGGCACACTATCTCGCTGATACCTCCGTCCTCCATGCGTGGCCCATGCCCGGGAGCCGTTTCGACATCGGGTCGCTCGACTCATATAAAGAGGCTCAGGAACGCTTCAGCTGATTACTGATAAAAATAAAACCTCCCGGCTATACACGCCGGACATAACAATAAAAATGAAAATACTCGTTACCGGAGCTGCCGGGTTTATCGGCAGTACTGTCTGCCGGCGGCTGTTGGATAAGGGCAGCACGGTCGTCGGGCTGGACAATATCAATGATTATTACGACCCGGAACTGAAATATGGTCGTCTTGCCCGACTTGGTATTGCTAAAGAAGATGTCGCATGGTACAAATTCTCGCAAAGCATGACCTACGAGCGATTTAGTTTTGTACGAATGAACCTCGAGGACAAGCAGGCCATGCAGATGCTGTTCGCCAACGGCGGCTTCGATGTAGTTGTTAACCTCGGCGCTCAGGCCGGCGTGAGGTATTCCATAACGAATCCGGATGCCTATATCGAGAGCAATGTAGACGGCTTCATCAACATCCTCGAAGGTTGCCGCCACAACAAGGTCAAACATCTTGTCTATGCCTCCTCGTCAAGTGTATATGGTCTGAATGGGAAAGTGCCGTTCTCCGAGCATGATGGCATCGCACACCCCGTCAGCCTCTATGCTGCAACGAAGAAGAGCAACGAGCTGATGGCTCATGCCTACTCGAAGCTGTATGGTCTGCCGACCACCGGCTTGCGCTTCTTCACGGTCTACGGCCCGTGGGGGCGCCCCGATATGTCGCCGTTCCTCTTTATGGATGCGATTCTTCACGACCGGGCGATCAAGGTGTTTAACAACGGCGATATGCTCCGCGACTTCACATACATTGATGATATTGTGGAGGGTGTAGTTCGCATCATCGATGTAATTCCGCAAGGCAATCCCGACTGGGACGAGACACATCCCGATCCGGCAACGTCTTCTGCACCTTACCGCATCTACAACATCGGCAACCAACATCCAACAAAGCTCATGGACTATATAGCCTGCATCGAGAAATCCATCGGCCACGAGGCAAAGAAAGATTTCCTGCCTATGCAATCCGGCGACGTTTATCAAACCTACGCCGATTCGTCCGCTCTCGGCGAAGCCACCGGTTTTAAGCCCAATACACCACTGCAAACAGGTATCGACTGTACCGTAGCATGGTTCAAAGAATATTATAACCTATGATTATGAAAGAAAAATACAACATAGCTGTAGCCGGCACAGGATATGTCGGCTTGAGCATCGCCACCTTATTGGCGCAGCACAACCACGTTACAGCGGTTGATGTCATCTCCGAAAAGGTTGAGAAAATCAATAAGCGTATTTCGCCAATTCAAGATGAATATATCGAGAAGTATTTAGCAGAGAAAGAACTTGACTTGACAGCTACTCTCGATGGTGCGGAGGCGTATCGGAATGCTGATTTCGTAGTGATTGCTGCACCGACCAACTATGATCCGGTCAAGAATTTTTTCGACACCCATTGCATTGAGGATGTGATTGACCTTGTATTGAGTGTCAATCCTGATGTCGTTATGGTCATCAAGTCGACCATTCCCGTCGGCTATTGCCGCAATCTCTATGTGAAGTATGCCATCAAGGGTGCCAAGCAGTTCAACCTGCTTTTCTTTCCGGAGTTCTTGCGCGAGAGCAAGGCATTGTATGACAATCTTTATCCAAGCCGTATAATCGCGGGTGTTCCCAAGATTATCGACAAGCCGGAGTTTGCCGAAGAAAACGCTGCAATTCATGCAGTAACCAATATTGAGAAGTTGAACGAAGCAGCCCAAACATTCGTAGGGTTACTCCAACAGGGGGCAATCAAAGAGGATATTCCTGTGCTATACATGGGCATGAAGGAAGCCGAGGCCGTGAAACTCTTTGCCAACACCTACCTTGCCCTTCGTGTCAGCTATTTCAACGAACTCGACACATACGCAGAGGTTAAAGGTCTTGACTCGCAGGCCATCATCGAAGGCGTTGGTCTCGACCCACGCATCGGCACTCACTACAACAATCCATCATTCGGATATGGCGGCTATTGCTTGCCCAAGGATACCAAGCAGTTGCTTGCTAACTATGCCGAAGTGCCGCAGATCATGATGAGCGCCATCGTTGAGAGCAACCGCACCCGCAATGACTTCATTGCCGACCAGATTCTGCGCATGGCCGGTTGGTACAGCGAGAATGCGCAATACCGCTCCGGAGAAGTGCCATGTACCATCGGCGTTTATCGCCTTACGATGAAGTCGAATAGCGACAACTTCCGCCAGTCATCCATTCAAGGCGTGATGAAACGCATCAAAGCCAAAGGTGCACAAGTCATCATCTACGAACCGACCCTTGAAGACGGCACTACCTTCTTCGGCAGCCTCGTGGTCAACGACCTCTCCAAGTTCAAAGAACAGTCGCAAGCCATCGTAGCCAACCGCTACGACACGAGCCTCGACGACGTAGTGGCCAAAGTCTACACCCGCGACATCTTCCGCCGCGACTAATAAATCACGACTTTGTTTCTCCCCCCTGTCTACAAAAACGCCCCCGCCTACACCAACGGCGTGTCGGAAAGCCTCTTCAAAGTCGGCATCTGCCTCCCCGCCGGGCCATATGTCACCGACAACGATATCTGATACATCGTCAACACCTTCAAATCCAGCATACTATAATTATTCAAATAGGTTGAACGTAGGAGCATGTCTTCTTTCCACACATCTTTTTCATGTGTCCCTCTTGGCAACTTTTTATCAATACGTTTTGGACTGTATAAGGCTTCTAAACCTTAGTAGCATCATAAAAACATGTTATAGTAAGAGAACAAAGATAAACTTTCTTATAAGATTTACAGTCAGCATTTTGGGACGTTTTGCAACTGGGAAGGGTTTGTGGAAAGTGCACATACCGAATTCAATAAAATCCTGAAGTGTCTAAAGATCTCCCCTACCCACAAATTTACACTAATCCTTGAAAACAAATTCATTCTTCAAGAAGTTCTTGTATGTTGGAGGAATATTGCTTTTATTTGAGGTACTGTTTTTCCTTCATATTTGGGCTGATGGTTATTCATTTAGGAATATTGACGGTTACAGCATTCTCACAATATGGGCAGCTGTGATAACTTTGGTATTTCTTGTGTTTTCGGTCTTGGGTCTGCTCAATATAGACTCCAGAATACATGACTTGCATGATGCAGAAGCAAGAGTAGAGGATATAAAGTCAAAGATGACGTCACTATTAGAAGAATTCAAAATTTCTGCTGAAAAAGAGAAGAAAAACATTGTCAAGAAAGCGGAGGAGGAAATTGTTAAAATCATGGATAAAAGTGCTCTTCGACAGAACAATTTCGACATCATAACGCAGATTCAGAATAATCCGGATCCTGAATTTCGTATTAAAAGATATACTGCGTTCTTAGGCGAAACAGTACATCGTGAGGGTGTAAATCTCGCTTTTGTCTATACTCAAAGAGGACTTGCGTATCAGGATTTGAGAAGATTCGATGAGGCAGAAAAAGATTTCGAGCAAGCTATGAAACTATTTCCTGAGGACTTTGATTCATATCTTGCAATGGGTACTCTTTATGCTAAGGAAAAGCATCAATATGAAAAGGCCATTGAATATTACGAAAAAGCAGTAAATGCGAAACCGACTTTGGCTGTAGGCTATGAAATGATTGGTAATGCCTATTCCAATTTGGGTAACTACGATAAAGCTGAAGAATATTATTCAAAAGCGAATGATTGTGGACTTGAACTTGGACAGTGGTATTATAATAAAGCCTTGAAAGTTACACATTCGGGTGAAGATCCGACTGGCGCTATTGCAGAATCGTTCTATAAAAGGTGTCTAAAGCTAAATCCATTTTTTTTACCTGCAACTATTAATCTTGCTATGATTTACCGTAATAGGGATGAAAACGGCAAAGCTTTAGAAGTGCTTTCTTCTGTGGTTGAAAAGACTTATAGCGATGAATTCAAGAATGTTGTGCTACAACGAGGTATCTGTTTGAATTTTGCTAAAAGGCCTTTTGATGCCTTGAATGACTTCATCTGGGTTGAACGACATGCACCGGCCAATGTACAAAATTTGTCGAATCTATCCATGACATATCTTAAAATTGGGAGACTCCAAGAAGCGGAATTTTACGCAATATCAGGGAAACAGCAAGCTGAGATTCAAAACATTCATAATTGCGACCGTGAATTTGATGAAGTGATTTCGATAATTTCCCGGATTAAGCAGAATGTTATGATGCATAGCGCGAATAAGCAAGAACC
>CAYTLU010000235.1:0-2733 GCA_964438665.1 uncultured Bacteroides sp. | reverse complement strand
GTCCGTAAACTATTATTACTGTCCGGTAAAAATTCCGGGCAGGTGGGAAATTAGGGCTGAATCCATTTGCAGGAGTCAGCCCTAAGTGGTTATTTTGGTGTCGCCAAACAATCCGTAAATAACCATGGGCATGTCTGCTTCCCCGAAAATCGGACTGAATAAAAGCGAAAAAAATGATTAAATTTACAGTCCAATGAAAAAAGAGAGATTCAGCGAAAGCGAGATGGTCAGGACGGTCAAGCGTCTTGAAGCGGGAGAGAGCCCGATGGTTCTATGTAAAGCACTGAGCATAGGCAAGACTACATTGTATAAATGGAAGAGCCGATACAGTGGCATGGAGGTCAGTCAGGTCAGGCGCCTAAAGGAGTTGGAAGAGGAGAATCGGCGTCTGAAGAAGATGTACGCCGAGTTGTCGCTTGACCATGAATTATTGAGGGAGGTTCTCGAAAAAAAACTTTAGCGCCCGAGGTAAAAGAAGAAATAGTGACAGAGATAGTGTCGGAGCATAAGCAAGTGAGCATCACTCGGGCGTGCCGGATCATGCAGATTCACAAATCGCGATACTATTATGTCAGCCGCAAGGAAGAGAGCGATCAGGAGGTCATGGCCGCCATAGAGACGGCAAGCGAGTTTGGCGACGGCTTCTGGAAGATCTATCATCGCATACGGCAGCAGCACGGGTGGAATCATAAAAGAATCTATAGAGTTTACAAGAAGATGCACTACAACAAGCGGTCAAATCTGCGCAAACGCCTTCCGGCCAGGATGAAAACACTGTTGAAGTCACCCCAGGAGCCGAGTCAGTCCTGGTCAATCGACTTTGTAAGCGATGTCCTTGTATGCGGTCGTCGCTTCAGAGTGCTCAATGTGTTGGATGACTTCAACTGCGAGGCCGTGGCCATGGATGCAGCCATGTCGATCACCTCCTCACGGCTTATCCGCATGCTTGAAATGGCGATATGGGAGTACGGCAAGCCAGACAAGATTCGCAGCGACAACGGGCCTGAGTTTATCTCCAAAGAGTTTGCGCAATGGTGTCAGGCTAATGGAATCGAGCACCAATTCACGCAGCCCGGATGTCCCACGCAAAACGCCTACATCGAACGTTTCAACGGCTCGTACAGACGGGGAGTCTTGGATGCCTATATGTTCAGCAACCTGACCGAAGTGCGTGAGATCACCCAAAAGTGGCGATTGGATTACAACAACGCCCGACCTCACACTGCATTGGGAAACAAGACCCCAATACAGGTGAGAGAAGAGTACCAGAATTTGCTTGCTTTGCCGGATGCAAATGTAGCGATTTGATACGGCGCAGTCAAGGGCAAGATAAACGGCCTCGTGCCTTGGCCGCCCTTGACAACGCCTCCTCAAATGCGCTTATGATTGCATACGGCAAATCAATCAAAAAAATAACATTTTTTTAACCATGACTTAGTTCACTTATATTCAGTCCGAAAAAGGGGAAGACGACAGCGGGTCTCCCCCGGCGGAGGCTTCGGCCCGCACGGCTCCGGAAGTCGCAATTTTATCTTCCGCGCAGAAAGCACTTTTGACGTAAAGAAAACGGGACCGTTCATTTTGTTTTACGAACAAATTTTCCTATCTTCGCGACATGCTGTTTGCAGTACCATAAACCTGTTTCCGTGGCGCGCAGGGGCAAGACGACACACAAACTTAAATCATTATGGAGGAAATACAGACCCAACAAAAGCCCGACAATTTTCTGGTATGGGCTATCCTGGCTACCCTGTTCTGTTGCCTGCCGTTCGGTATCGCAGCCATCATCTATTCGGCCCAAGTTGACTCTGAATGGAATGCAGGGCATTACAAAGCGGCTATCTCTGCAGCCGCCAGCGCCAAGAAATGGACCCTGATCAGTGCAGGTGTCGGTGCCGGTGCGATACTCCTTTACGTGATTTTTATTATCACAGTCGCTGTCTTCGCTACTGCTTCCGCTTCGGGCTCGTTATAGCAGAGCCCGACAAGGTACCACTCTGCCGCAACAGAATGCCCGCTGTTTTTATCGGGACACACGCTACTATCGACTGAAGATGCTGGCGATGGGAGTGCCCGGTGCGTTCGAAATATATTCACTGTCCGAATGGCCTTTTCAAATAGCCGTACAAAGATCATCCTATGGATTGCTGCGAGCCTAATTGGCGTAGCGACAGTGGTTTTCTATGGATACTTCGACCCGATGCAAACAACGTGGATGCCACAGTGCCCCTTCCACCTGCTGACCGAGTGGTCGTGCCCCGCGTGCGGCAACCAGCGGGCCATGCACGCCTTGCTGCACGGTCATCTGGCTGAGGCGTGGCACTTCAACCGATTCCTTATCCTCTCACTCCCATACTTCGCCGCCGTCCTTTGGACCACGTTTTCGCACGGTACTCGGGCCCGCCGCTGGCGCCGTATCGTCCAACATCCGCGTGTCATCATAGCCTTTTTCTGGTTGACAGTAGCCTGGTGGATCGGCCGCAATGTGTTGAATATTTGAATTTAGTCTTTTGCTTTGGCAAGAGGTGGTAAAACAGTTCGGGCCCGACGGGCTTGGACTATTGGGTCGGACGGCATTGCGCTCTTTGCGCGTGGGCCGGATGTCACTGTCCTCTTTGGGCCAATGGTTTGGCCCAGCCGGACGGGCAAACCTGAACAGAGAAAACAGCGTTGAAAGGGAAAGACGAGTGTGTCGCTATCGTATGCGGTCTAACAGACCGCGCGGGCCGCAGC
>CAYTLU010000234.1:0-6314 GCA_964438665.1 uncultured Bacteroides sp. | reverse complement strand
GGGAAAAATTTGGTCGAATAAAAAAAAAGCCATACCTTTGCACACGTTAAAACGAAAGCGGCATGAGAGCCGCAGAATTTTCAAATAACGGTATTGCCTTGTGGTGTAATGGTAGCACGTCGGATTCTGGTTCCGCCTGTGAGGGTTCGAATCCTTCCAAGGCAACAAGTACATAAAACGCCTATTCAACCAAAAATTGAATAGGCGTTTTAATTGACTGAAATTCCAGTAGTTATCCTCTTCGCTGCCTAATGTGTTTTTCCTGAATTTCGTTACTCTGAAGGCATAAACATAGTGAGATTTATGTATCACCCGCCAATGTTTATGCGCGAGAGTATATTGTTGTGGCCTGGGGCTATTTGGGGTCGCTAACCGGACTGAGTGTCTTTCCGGAGCATACCAATGTCCTGGCCGGGAACTGTTCAATCAGGGATAGGTTATGGGTGGCAACAACCACGGCAGTTCCGGCCGCGGCTATCGCGTGGAAACGTTGCATTATGCGCGCTCCGGTGTCCGGATCAAGATTGCCGGTCGGTTCATCGGCCAAAAGCAGCTGAGGGCTGTTGAGCATGGCGCGCGCCATTACAATCCGTTGCTGTTCACCACCCGACAGGGCGTGGGGCATCTTGTAGCTCTTGTTCAACATGCCAACTTCGCGCAGAACCTGTTCGATCCGCTCAGCTTTTTCATTTTTGTCCTTCCAGCCGGTGGCATTCAAAACAAACATCAGATTGTCCTCGACGCTTCGATCGGGAAGCAACCGGAAATCCTGAAAAACTATGCCTATCTCACGGCGAAGATAAGGAATCTGACTGCGTTTGATTGTCACCATGTCGCGGCCAAGAACCTCTGCCCTGCCGGCGGCAATCGGAATCTCAGCATATAATGACTTCAACAATGAACTCTTTCCACTGCCCACCTTGCCTGTCAAATACACCAATTCTCCGGGAGATACCCTGAATTCGATATTCTTCAAGACCACAATTTCATTGCGGTGAAGCTCTACTCCGGCATAGTCAATCACGTGTTCCATCCAGTAATATATTTTGTTGATCTGAGAGAGGGATAGATCCGGCCGGATCACTAGTAGCCCATCTCGGAGATGAATTTTATGCGCATAAGTCTGATTTCATCTTCGGAATATTCGTCTCCAAGTTCTTTGTAGGCATCGTTCAAGTCGCCGCTTTCACTCTCTTTGAAGTAATCAAATATCTCCTCCTGCTGATCTTCATCGAGCACATCGTTGATATAATAATTCAGATTGATTTTCGTGCCGGAGTTGACAATGGCTTCAATGTCATCAAGCAGTTCGCCAATCTCCATCCCGCGGGAGCGCGCTATCTCATCCAGCGGGATCTTACGGTCAATGGCATGGATAATCGCAATTTTAACTTTGCTCTTATTGGGGACTGTGCGCACAACCATATCCTCCGGGCGTTCAATCTCATTCTCTTCGACATGCTTGCATATCACCTTGACAAATTCAGCGCCATATCGCTTTGCTTTGCCCATGCCAACGCCGGGTATGTTAGCCAATTCTTCAATCGTGATAGGATATGTGGTTGCCATCGCTTCCAGAGAGGGATCTTGAAATATGACATACGGCGGGAGTTTTACGCTTTTTGATATGGTTTTTCTCAAATCCTTCAGTATCGAATACAATTCCGGATCAGCAGCGCAGCCTGCACCACTTTTTACAACATCTGTTTCCGGTTCTTCAGAAAATTCATTGTCTTCAACAATCTTAAACGATTCCGGCTTTTCCAGATATTTAAGACCTGAAGCTGTTACTTTCAGCAATCCGTATTGCTCTATATCGCGGTCGATATAGCCGGCAATGACAGCCTGGCGGATAACAGCGTTCAGATGACGGACATCTGCTTTCGGCTCACAGCCGAACACTTCCAGCTCGGAATGATGATAGGATTTTACATCTGCGGTGACGCGACCGCGCATCACATCTATAATATGATCAGCCTTGAATTTCTCTTTCAGCGCCACTATTGTTTCCAAAACAGCGCATAAATCATCTTTAGCTTCCACTTTTTGTTTGGGTTTAAGACAGTTGTCGCAATTACCGCAATTCTCCACATCATATTTCTCGCCAAAATAATGCAATAGCGAGATTCGTCGGCACACGCTTGACTCAGCATAGCTGGCCGTCTCCAACAGCAACTGCCGCCCTATTTCCTGTTCGGCTACCGGTTTGCTTTGGATAAACTTTTCCATTTTTTGCAGATCCTTGGCCGCATAGAACGTGATGCATTGCCCCTCCCCTCCATCGCGGCCGGCACGACCGGTCTCCTGATAGTATCCTTCCAATGACTTGGGCATATCATAGTGGATCACAAATCTGACATCCGGCTTGTCTATGCCCATCCCAAACGCAATGGTAGCAACAATGACATCGACCTGTTCATACAAGAATGCATCCTGATTGGCCGACCTGGTAGCTCCATCCATTCCCGCGTGATAAGGGAGAGCCTTAATATCGTTGACAACCAGCAATTGTGCCAATTCTTCAACCTTCTTTCGGCTCAGGCAATAAATGATGCCTGATTTCCCCTCCATCCCTTTTATATATTTGATAATCTCGCGGTCAATCTGGGATGTCTTCGGGCGGATTTCGTAATATAGATTCAGTCGATTGAATGACGACTTGAAAACGTTTGCCTCGGTCATGCCAAGGTTTTTCTGTATGTCATGTTGAACCTTGGGAGTCGCAGTAGCGGTCAGTGCTATAAGCGGACGTTTGCCGATTTCATTGATTATCGGCCTGATCCGTCTGTATTCAGGACGAAAGTCATGTCCCCACTCAGATATGCAATGCGCTTCATCAACGGCGTAGAATGAAATGGGAACGGTCTTGAGAAAATCAATGTACTCCTCTTTTGTCAATGATTCGGGAGCCACATAAAGGAGCTTTGTCACACCTGACAGAATATCGGATTTGACTTTGTCAACAGCCGCTTTATTAAGAGATGAGTTGAGAAAATGCGCTACACCATCCTCCTCACTGAAATTTCTCATTGCATCCACCTGATTTTTCATCAGGGCAATCAACGGAGATATTACGATCGCCGTTCCGTTCATCAACAAAGACGGAAGCTGATAGCAAAGAGACTTGCCGCCGCCTGTTGGCATAAGCACAAATGTGTCATTGCCGTCAATAAGGCTTTGGATGATGGCTTCCTGATTACCTTTGAAGGTATCGAAACCAAAATTGCGTTTCAGCGCATCTGTTAACAACGGATTAGTGGCCATAGGAGAAAGGTGGGGAAAAAACTATTGTTATTGCAACTATGTATTTTTTACTATAATTTATTTACTTCAAAATTAGCATCTATGAGTTTTTGGAGAGCATAGTCGGCAGTCACTTCAAATGTCTTGACCTGAGTGGATGGAACATCAAACATCGCATCCATCATCACAGTTTCAACAATCGAACGCAATCCGCGCGCTCCAAGCTTATACTCTATCGCTTTGTCAACTATCAAATCAAGCGCTTCAGGAGTAAACGTCAACTTCACACCATCCATATCGAACAGTTTCTCATACTGACGGACGATCGCATTTTTCGGTTCGGTCAGAACTCGGCGCAAAGCATCTCTGTCAAGCGGCTCCAGATGAGTCAGAATAGGCAATCGGCCTATAATTTCCGGAATCAGACCGAATGATTTCAGGTCCTGAGGAGCAACATATTGAAGGAAGTTGTTGCGGTCAACGCCCTTTCTGGTCGTATTGCTGTAGCCGACCGTATGTGAATTCAATCGTTGGGCAATCTTTCGTTCGATTCCATCAAACGCTCCGCCGCAGATAAAAAGGATATTCTTTGTATCGACAGCAATCATCTGTTGTTCGGGATGCTTGCGGCCTCCTTGCGGCGGCACATTCACTATTGATCCTTCGAGAAGTTTCAGCAGCCCCTGCTGAACACCCTCTCCGCTGACATCGCGGGTGATCGACGGATTATCGCCTTTGCGGGCTATCTTGTCGATCTCATCAATGAAAACGATACCGCGTTCAGCCTTGGGCACATCATAATCCGCAACCTGAAGTAATCGTGTCAACAAACTTTCAATATCCTCCCCAACGTAGCCGGCTTCGGTCAGCACCGTAGCATCGACAATGGTAAACGGCACGTCAAGCAGTCGGGCAATAGTCTTTGCAAGCAACGTCTTGCCGGTTCCAGTAGGCCCGACAAGAATAATATTGCTTTTTTCAATATCGACATCATCGGCCTTGTTCTGAGCAAGCCTTTTATAATGATTATAGACGGCTACTGAAAGAAAACGTTTTGCCGCATCCTGTCCGATTACATATTTGTCAAGGAATGCACAGATTTCTTTCGGTTTAGGCACACTGGTCAGGTTTATATCAAGCTTATCCGATTTATTATTTTTGGAGACAAGCCCATGAGATTTCCGAAACTCCTTAACCGCTTCATGAATCTGCTCAGTGCATGAGGAACAGATATAAGCATCCTCATACGCACTGGGAACAATTATTTCATTCGGGCCGGCAGGCTGTCCGCAGAATGAACATGTGATCACAGAAGAGTTGTCCTCTTTTCTTTTTTTTGCCATGTTATAGACAATCGCTATTTTATTAAGGGATTGAGGAATATAATTTAATGTTTTGCACGAATCAGCACATCATCAATCATGCCATATTCCTTAGCTTCCTGAGATGTCATCCAATAGTCGCGGTCAGAGTCGCGTTCAACTTTCTCAAACGGCTGTCCCGAATGGTCGGCAATTATAGTATAGAGTTCTTTTTTCAGTTTCTGGATCTCGCGTGCCGTAATCTCTATATCCGAGGCCTGTCCCTGTGCGCCACCCATTGGCTGATGGATCATTACTCTGGAATGATTGAGGGCAAAGCGTTTGCCTGTCGTGCCTGAGACAAGCAGTACGGCAGCCATCGACGCAGCCATTCCGGTACAGATCGTTGACACATCGCTTGATATATACTGCATTGTGTCATAAATTCCCAGTCCGGCATAAACCGAACCGCCGGGAGAGTTGATATATATGCTGACATCCTTGCCCGGATCTGTCGAGTCAAGATAAAGCAGTTGAGCCTGAATGACGTTGGCCGTATAATCATTTACATCCGTTCCAAGAAAGATGACGCGATCCATCATCAATCGGGAGAATACGTCCATCTGGGCGACATTCAGTTGACGCTCTTCTATGATTGTCGGGGAAATATAGCTTGATGTTATTGCCGATGATACTTTTGAGGAGTATTGGTCAAGTGAAAGGCCATTCATTCCTAAATGTTTAACGGCATAATCTCTAAAATCGTTCTTCATATAAAATTCAGTTTTATCTATGTTTACTAATTCAAAGTTACAAATATTCAATCTGTTTTACAAATATATCATCTTTTTTTGTTGGCAAACCAGTTGATCCCCGGCTCAGAAGTCATCTCAAATTCAAGGACGGCGCCCTGCATTATTTCTTCATGTGAAATTGAACTTTTTGTCAATGGCTTCCCATTCAGTTTCACAGACTTAACGTATTTGTTTGTCGATGATACTTCGGGTGCCAGGATTTTCAATTGCTTACCGCCTGACAAATCAAGCGTAAGTTCTTTAAACAGCGGAGTCCCAATCTCATAAATCCCGCTAATCGGATCTACCGGATACAGTCCCATAGCGGTAAATACGTACCATGCCGACATCTGCCCCAGATCCTCATTGCCGCAAAGCCCCGCAGGAGTATTCGTATAGAACTCATCCATGACTTTTCGGGCATATTCGGCCGTTTTCCACGGCTGATCAACGTAATTATACAAATAGATGACATGATGCCCCGGCTCATTACCGTGAGCGTACTGCCCGATCATTCCGGTGCTGAATATTGGCAATTCATGATCCGCCCCCGGAACATACGTGAACATAGAATCAAGACGTTGAGCAAATTTCTCTTTGCCGCCCAGCAGGTCGATAAGTCCCGGTATGTCATGTTGCACCGACCAGAAATATTGCCATCCGTTGCTTTCGCAGATATTGGCCGTATAGTCATCCGGAGAGAAGTTAGGCTGCCAATTGCCTTTGTCGTCTCGCGGCTGCATGAATCCATTTGACGGATTAAACACATTGCGATAATTTTGCGAGCGTCGATAGAACGTGGCCGCCACATCTTTTCGGCCAAGCTTTTCGGCCATTTTTGCTATGCAATAGTCATCATAGGCATATTCCAGAGTGCGGGATAGAGCCCAGTTGTCAGCGTTGTATGGGTCAACGACATTGTATGGCACATATCCTAGCTTTTTATAAAGGCCGATTCCTCTGTATTCATCCAGAT
>CAYTLU010000233.1:0-2426 GCA_964438665.1 uncultured Bacteroides sp. | reverse complement strand
TCACCCGTGTCTTCGATTGTCACAGTGTATTTACCTTCGTGATTGGACCTGCCTATCAGTTTGTTGCTTTCAGCATCATAAATGCTTGCCTGAAGAGGCTCTCCGGTAAGGCTGTGTGTCACCGTACCGCGCACATTGATACTGCGAGCCTGAAGAGATATCGGGGTAAATGCTATAAGGAATGACGTTGCTAGTGTACTTATGATCTTGGTAAAATTTGCCATAATGTAGAATGGTGTAAAGCGATGGTTAATCGAATATATAGGAGAAAGACACTCCTAACCTTATGGGTATAATGCCCCATTTATGGAAATTCATTTCGTCGGGCCTTGTTTCCCATGTGTGCCATTTGTATGCTCTGTATCGAGCCAGTCCTACGCCGGCAGTAAATTCCACGTTCCAATTCCGGTTGAGGACCAATGCATAGCCGTATGTGAAACCGGCTGCGTAAGCGTCACCGCTGTAGTAGGTGGATCGGAATTGGGTGTCATAGATGCTCCCAAGCAATGCAAAGCCCACGAAATGGCGTGCCATAGGACGGTTGAACCAATACCTGAGTTCCGGCTGGACCCGAAATGTATTGAATCGAATATCGGCAATGGTTATTTTGATTGGGTTACCAACAATACCGACATCTAAAGTTAGATGTCGGTTAAGTCTCGCTTCCAGCGAGAGGTTAGGGGATAATGTGAGCCAGTCAATGGCGTTAGTCTTTAATGCCAGACGTTGGGCATTTCCGGATTGCGCCCCTATTATTGACAGACACATAATAGTAAGGAATCTGAATATTATTTTTCTCATAATGATGAATGTTGTCAAATTGTTGTGATAAGAGACAGAATTTGTGTATTATAAGTTATAGTATTCAGACGCGAATTATGGAATTTCGTATGCAGGGATATCAACAAGTTTGATCCCGAATTTAAGTGTTGAATACGGACTGATGAAAGAACTTCCTGTTGCGCCATATCCCATGGTGTAGGGCAGGATAATCTCGCAGGTATCGCCAACATGCATGTCGGTCAAAGCAACCTGCCAGCCGGTCACCGTGCCTGATAATAGAAATGTCCGTATTGAATCCGCCGTAGAAGTCGTTGTTGAGTCAAATGCCACATCATTATATAATGTTCCTTTATATTTGACGGATATTCTACTCGTGATTAGCGGTGAAAGATTGTTTGCAGTCAGTGAACGGTCATTAAAGTAATGAATGAGAACGCCGGACTGTGGATACCATGATGGATTCAACTCTGTATAATATGGCGTTCCATCTATATCCTTGCGCTCTTTTTGAGCCAAATACCATTCGTTGTTCGTATTTCTCCATTCTGCGTAGTCTGTCCATGTGTTCCCATCATCGCCACATGAAGACAGTGCAATTGATGTTCCTATAAAAATTGCTGCAAAATATATTATTTTCTTCATTTTCCTTCTAGTGTGTTAGAATTGCACCTCGGGAGCTTTTTGTGCTGCGGCATCTGCCTTGAACTGTTCTTTGGCCTGGAATCCGAATATTGCCGCTACTATGTTGCCGGGGAAGCGTTTAACCTTCATGTTATATTCTTTGACAGCTTCCGTATAGTCATGGCGAGCTTTTTCAACGCGGTTTTCTGTTCCCTCCAGTTGAGCCTGAAGATCAAGGAAGTTTTCGTTTGCTTTCAAATCCGGATAGGCTTCTCGGACTGCATTTACATAAATGCTGAATTGGCTCTTAAGATCGCGTATTGCAGATGCATATGCGTTTGGATCGGGCGCATTCAGTGCGGTATTGGCAGCGTTCATCACAGCCGTGGTGTCGATCGGTGTGATACCGGCACGTGCATTCGTCACTTCTTGAAGTGTCGAAGACTCATGGGCTGCATATCCTTTGACCGTATTAACCAGATTCGGGATGAGGTCAAAACGACGCTGATATTGGTTTTCAACTTCTGCCCAACGTTGGTCGGTGCTTTCTGAAAGAGTCACCATTCCATTGTAGGAAGAGCAGGTAGGCACGATCAGAATCAACAATATGCCGATAATGGCACTTATAATGATGATTTTTTTATTTTTCATTGTTGTGGTTGTTTGGATTTTATTATGCTAGTTTGCGTAGAAGCGAGTTTAAGCTGACATTGTCATGGATCAGACGGTGAAGATCGCTGATGTTGACACGTGTTTGATCCATAGAGTCGCGTTCGCGCAGTGTGACGGTATTGTCTTCAAGCGTCTGATGATCGACCGTGATGCAATATGGAGTGCCGATTGCATCCTGACGGCGATAGCGTTTCCCGATGGAGTCTTTCTCATCATAGTGGGTTGAGAAGTCAAATTTCAGATCGTTTACGATTTCGCGTGCTTTGTCAGGCAGTCCGTCTTTTTTCACAAGAGGCATTACGGCGCATTTTACCGGAGCCAACGCAGCCGGAAGGTGAAGCACCACACGC
>CAYTLU010000232.1:0-2309 GCA_964438665.1 uncultured Bacteroides sp. | reverse complement strand
GGGTAGGATTTGTTATAGAACCTGCGGACAAAATCAATGGCACCGCCTTTCTGATCGTATTGGTGAAACCACAGGTTTCTCCGGACGGTTACCTTCTGTGAGCCGTCACTCCATTCCAGCTCCGAGCCGGAGCGTTTTAATGTCTCGCCCTGCCTTGCAATCTCTTTCTGTTCGTCAGTAAAATGAATATATCCTGTAGACATAGGGATTCGCCTCCTTCCTGTTTGAATTTTTTTGTGAAAGGGGTTGATAATCGCTTTTGTTTCGGCTATAATAACATTAGATATTAAATCGGCCGAAAGGAGTGCTGTGCTGTGTATATCAAAAGACACGCCGAAAAAACCGTGCAGGAGCTGTCGCGGATGTTTGGGGCTGTGCTTGTTGCCGGGCCGAGACAGGTCGGCAAGACTACCATGTTGGAGAGATTGACCGGCGGGATGAATTACGCCACGCTGGACGATCCCATTCTTCAGGCAAGCGCCGAGGAGGAAAGCGGAACCTTCTTCAAGGATAATCCGCCGCCTGTGTTTGTGGATGAAATTCAAAAGGCGCCTGCTCTGTTTGAGCAGATCAAAATGCTCCTTGACCGGAAACGGAAAAAGGGACAGTTCTTTATGTGCGGTTCCCAGCAGTTCAAAATGATGAAAGGTGTGAGCGAATCCCTTGCCGGACGCATTGGGCTTGTCACGCTGCTTGGGTTCTCTCTGCGTGAGTCCCACGGTATTGAATTTGATCTGCCGTTTCTGCCCACAGAGGAATATTTTTCACAGCGTAAGCTGCACACTGCAAACATTTCCTATGATGAGGTATGGAATACAATTCACCGCGGTTCCATGCCGGAGCTGCATAACAATCCCGATTTCAACTGGCAGATGTTTTACGGTGCGTATGTGCGCACCTACATCGATCGGGATGTGCGGGAGCTGTCTGAAATCGGAGACACCGTGAAATTCACAAAATTCATGGTGGCTGCCGCAGCTTCTACAGGGCAGCTCCTGAATTTGTCGTCTTTGGCAAGGGATGTTGGTATCAGTCAGCCAACCGCTGAACGCTGGCTCTCGATCCTTGTGGCATCCAACATCGTATATCTGCTTCTGCCCTATTCCAATAACATTACAAAGAGAGCGATCAAAACGCCGAAACTGTATTTCCTTGACACGGGGCTTGCCGCATATCTAACTAAGTGGAACACACCGGATGTCTTAAAAAATGGGGCGATGGCGGGAGCGTTCTTTGAGAGCTTTGTGGTATCTGAAATTGTTAAGAGCTATTACAACAAGGGTATTTTGGAGCTTCCGCTGTACTTCTACCGCGACAAGGATATGAATGAGATCGATCTTCTGATTGAGGAAAACGGTATTCTGTATCCGATTGAAATGAAGAAGCACGCCGATCCGCAGAAAAAGGATATGGAAGCCTTTGATCTGCTGGATAAGATTCCGGGCGTAAAGCGCGGTTCCGGCGGCGTAGTTTGCCTGTACGACAAACTCATAACCCTTCGAGGAGCAGACAGAGTAATCCCCGTGAATTTCCTGTAATCCCAGCACCTGTTTCTTATCTGTCTAAGAACTATAAAAAAGATATTTTCGCCGGTTTGCTGTATAGATTCGAACTCTCGCACCGAAAGTTACAATACAAGGCTTCCGAACATAAGGAAGAAAATGCCTTGAAAGACACGGGCTTACGAGCAAGTGCAAATTGACCGTCGGGTCCAGATTTCAATGGCGTTTTTACTTGTACCGTCCGCACCTCATAATTTATTTGAGTATTTTTGCCAATGTCTCCATCAGATTTCTTATATCAATCGGCTTTGATATAAATCCGTTCATACCGGCTTCTAAGCACCTTTTACGATCTTCTTCAAAGGCATTCGCTGTCATAGCGATGACCGGTATCTTTGCTTTCGCCTGATCGGGAAGCCGTCTGATTACCGTTGTTGCCTTCAAACCGTCCATGTTAGGCATCTGAACATCCATTAATATCAGATCGTAATCATGCTTATTGAGCATATCCAAACAGACGATACCGTCCTCTGCACGATCGACTTCAAATCCTGCTTCGCTCAGAATTTCGATAGCAATTTCCGCATTCAATTCGTTATCCTCTGCAAGAAGGATTTTCTTTCCTGCGAAGGTCTTTGGATCAATATCCGTATCAATATGCTCGGTTTCAGTCGGAGCTTCTGCAATCTTGTGCGGAATAGTGAGCGAAACAGTTGTACCTTTGCCAAGCTCACTTTCAACACTGATTGTGCCGCCCATCAATTCAACAAGGCTTTTAACAATCCCCATTCCCAGACCGGTTCCCAC
>CAYTLU010000231.1:0-3634 GCA_964438665.1 uncultured Bacteroides sp. | reverse complement strand
TCGGATTTGTTCAAAAGGTCAGATTTGTTGGTTATAATCGTAGATATGCAATAGGCCGATCTGTTCCGAACAATATCATGGCTGGTGGTGTTGAAAGATAAAAATTCATCATCCGGCATGCGCGCACTATGACCAATTTGGCTGCAATCCCCATATCCGTATTGATGGCGCTGACCGCGTTAACATCCAACGCTTCCGGCGGTGGCGACACATGCGCAACGGTCAGAGATTTGAATTTGATCGAAGCGCAGTATGGCCAACGGAGCATATATGATTATCCATATTCGCGTTCGTTGAGCAAGCCTGACTGGAAGCAGTTGTGGATAAATACAGGTGTTCTTGTCGGGGCAGGAGTCGCGACGATGGTGATTCTTGATGCGCTACCGGCTGATGCAACAGCATGGAACAAAACCGAGAATGCCAAGATTCCGATATGGGACAGGTGGGTGCGCAATGTGACGGCAGGTCCGGTCTGGGACAGGGATAATCCGACATTCAATTATCTTCTCCATCCCTATGCCGGAGCGGTCTATTATATGGGCGCGCGGAGCAATGGATTCAATTGTTGGGGTGCGTTTATATATAATTTGTGTGTCTCGACCATATTCTGGGAGTATGGATTCGAGTCGTTCAATGAAATCCCATCTGTGCAGGATCTTGTGATAACGCCTGTGGTCGGCTCGATTTTAGGAGAGGGGTTCTATCTCATCAAGCGTCATATAGTGGGCAACGGCTACCGGTTGTGCGGATCAAAGATTCTCGGCTATGTTGTTGCTTTTCTTGTCGATCCGCTCAATGAATGTGTAGGCTATTTCAGCGGCGCACAGCGAAAACAGGCGCAGCGAACGGAGGCGATAAAGGGTCTCTCCGGAGGAGCGTGGATTGCACCGACATCGGAGGGAGTGCATGGAGGGATAAGTATATCTTACAATTTTTAGCGTTAAACAGACCAATATATATGGGCTGTTTTGCGGCTTTCAGGGTGGTGCGGCCGACCCTTGATTGTGAGAAATTGAGTAACTTTGTGGCCGTCTAATACAATGCGACAATTATGAAAAAGACGATTCTTATTGTTGCCGCATCCATACTGGTTGCGCAACTTGTTTCGGCCCAAAGGCTGGAAAAATTAAAATATGGCGATTTCAACAGTTGGATCACTCGTATTATATCTGAGTCGTCAGTGATAGGCGGCAACAGGCATAATGTTTATGAGGTGGGTCCGAAGCAGACAATCACAGGCAATAAAGCGTATGTCAATCTGGGCGGTTCCCCCTGGGCCACGAGCAATGTTTATGCAAAGGTGTCCGGAATCACCAAGGCGTCAAATGCCGTAGAGCCGGCATCGCGCGGCGGCGGCAATCTTTGCGCCAAGCTATGCACGAAGATAGAGACCGTCAAAGTGCTGGGATTTATCAATATGGATGTTATGGTTGCCGGTTCGATGTTTCTCGGGCAGATGTATGAACCCATCACGTCAACCAAGAGTCCGTATTCAAAAATGAATATGGGGGTTGCATATACGAACAGGCCGAAAAATCTTGTGCTGGACTACAAGGTGGATATGCCGGCCACCAATACAAGAGTGAAATCCACCGGATTCGGTTCGAAGAAAACACTTCCGGGACGCGATCAGGCTGTAGTTTTCGTGTATCTGCAACACCGTTGGGAAGATGCGAAAGGAAATCTACATGCGAAACGAGTAGGAACAGGCGGAAAGAAATTCTCAAAAGGAACAAATTGGGTGAACGGATATAAGATTCCTATTGTGTATGGCGATATATCCGGTCATGCCGAGCTTAAATGGCTTCCATTGCGAGGGAAGTCAAATTGCTATTATGCACGCAATTCAAAAGGAAAGCTTAAACCGGTGGTTGAAGAAGGATGGGATGGGAATGCCACTCCGACACACGTAATCCTTATGCTCAGTGCCGGCTGTGGCGAGCCCTATGTGGGCACTGAAGGCCTGAATCTATACGTGGATAATATAGCTTTTGAGCTTTAGGCTTTGCAACATTCAAAACAACGGCGGGCGCGATTCAGATTATTCGCGCCCGCTGTTGTGTTATGGGGATGTCAGAGATCGTAGAATGTGGAGAATGCGCGGGTGATATAGGCGTGGTCGGCAGCTGCGGCTGTTTCGCGAACGGAATGCATAGCCCAGATAGCTGCGCCCATGTCAACGCCGCGGAGGTCGATTTGAGATGTCAGGATGTTACCAAGCGTCGATCCTCCGGCAACATCGCTGTGGTTTACAAAATATTGGTATGGAACATCTGCGAGTTCGCAAATAGAGCGGAATGATGCCGCGCTGTCAGCATCGGTCATATATTTGCAGTTGGCGTTGATTTTGATTACCGGCCCGCCGCCAAGCAGGGGGTGGTTAGTCGGATCTTGTTTCTCAACGTAGTTGGGGTGCAGGGCATGGGCATTGTCGGCCGACACCATGAAAGAGATGGCAATAGCACGCATGAGGTCCTCTTCCGTGCCGCCGAGACAGCCGTTGATACGGTGAAGCAGATTAATGAGCATCGGTGAGGCTGCACCTTGTTTTGTTCCCGAGCCGGTCTCTTCGTTGTCGAAAATGGCCATGATGCGTGTCATCCGGGTATCCGAACTTCCGATCAGGGCTGTCAATGCCGCATGCACCATGCTCAGGTCGTCCAGTCGGCCGGATGTTATAAACTCGTTTTCAAGTCCGAGCAGACATGCCGGAGTTGTATCATAAAGAGACAGATCAAAGTCGAGAATATCTTCAACTGAAACTTTAAGTTCTTTGGCTACAAGATTGAGCAGCAGTTTGTCGGATTCAAGCGTCTTGTTGATTATTCCAATGACCGGAAGCATGTCTTTCTGCTTTGAAAGCGGGTTGCCTTCGTTGACAGCGCGATTGAAATGAATGGCCAAATGCGGGATGGTCAGCAGCGGGCGAGAGATGCGGACGGTGCGTGCCAGCGGATGCAGCGGCGAATCGGATCGCAGAATCACCCTGCCGGCGATGGAGAGCGGACGGTCAAACCATGTGTATAGGATCGGACCGCCATAGACTTCTGTGTTCAGCTTCACGACATTGCCTTCACATCGCATTTCCGCATTCGGTTTGATGCGGAATCCGGGGGAATCGCTATGTGCGGATATGATTTTATAGCCGGAAGCCGGGCCTTCAGTTCCGAGAACGAATGCAATTACGGCAGAACCGTTTTTTGTGATGTAATATTTACCTCCCGGTTGCAGATTCCAAGCCTTGGAAGAATCCAGAGCGTTGAATCCGGCCGAGTCAAGGCGAGAGCATATCTCTTCCGCCGCCAGAAAATTTACCGGAGATGCATCGAGAAATTGCATCAGATCCGAAATGAGCTGTTGGTTGTTCATTGTCATAATTGTATGAGGTCTATTTGTATCTTATCTGATTGAGCGGGCGCATGACATTGCAGAGAATGCGACTCCAATAGTCCTCGAAATCATATTTGACAGAGGAAAGCAGCGCGGGAATCAGTTCGGTCGGCGCATCCTTGGCTGTTGAAATGAGATTGAAGAACACCTGCATCAAATCGGACAGGCTTTCAGATATGCTTGCGCCGATCGGAGTGTCGGAATATTTCATGTCTTCCTCAAACACCTCCAGATAGGTGTCGTT
>CAYTLU010000230.1:0-7004 GCA_964438665.1 uncultured Bacteroides sp. | reverse complement strand
GCATGATGTCACGTATGAAAATTCACAGGCTCGGGAGCGCACGCAGATACTTATGGATTTGGCCAACAAACACAATGCGCTTGTGCTTGGCACCGGCGATTTGTCAGAACTCGCGTTGGGCTGGGCTACCTACAATGGGGATCATATGTCGATGTATGGCATCAATGCCGGAGTTCCCAAAACTCTTGTCAGGCATTTGGTGAAATGGTATGCTGAAAAATCCGAGAATGAAGATTTAAAGCATACGCTTTTGGATATAGTTGACACTCCTATAAGTCCCGAGCTGACCCCGGCTGATGAGAATGGCCGGATAAAGCAGAAAACGGAAGAACTGGTAGGGCCATACGCGTTGCATGATTTTTTCCTGTATTATATGCTGCGTTACGGATTCACACCTCGTCGGGTTTATTCTCTTGCGAAAAAAGCATTTTCCAGCGAGTACGATGCGCAGACTATAAAACATTGGATGAAAACGTTCTATCGCAGATTCTTCAATCAACAGTTTAAGCGTTCGTGCTTGCCTGACGGGCCGAAGGTCGGTAGCGTGTGCCTGTCGCCAAGAGGCGATTGGCGGATGCCTTCTGATGCCACATCGTCATTGTGGCTTGCAGAAGTCGATTCCCTGTAATCGTATAGGGCAGGAGCGATCATAATAATTTGGCATTGGTGACATAGGTTGTAGATAATGCTTATTTAACATGCGTGTGCGGTTTTTCTGCTCATGCGCGATGTATTTTTGCATTGTCAACTTAAAATCTAACCGTTATGTCGCATACCTCAGTTATTATTTCATCGCATGTCATTGAAAGCATCAAATCGCTTCCTGACACCGACCGCAAAGCCGTTGCAATGGCTCTGGCTAATGAAATGTTGCTCGGATTGAATCCGGACGACAGTCTGACACCGTTTCAGGCTATGCTATATTCTATTATCCAGTTTCATGTGCGCCGTGATTCTGCACGGTCTATGGAAGCAACGCGGGTGAAGGCAATGTAGCTCCTAGTCTGAGATTTCTTCAAGTTCAATTGTGGCGAGTTCCCAGACGCTCATGGCGTTTTCAAGCTTTTTCTGAAGGGCGGAGTGATCGGATATTAAGGTTTCATTATATTCTCCGACTGCCATTTTCGCTTCGATGTCTGAAATCTGCGATTCAATTGCCGTAATTTCCGTTTCGGCATCCTCTACTTTCTTGCGTGCGCGGCGCACGAGTTTTTCATGCTCTTTTTGCTCTGCATAACTTCTCTTTGGCTGTTGTTGTGTCTTGTTTTGATCCGTGGAGGGCTCTGCTTTTTTTGCGGGTATGCTTTTGTCAGTTTTCGGCTGAGTTGCCACAGTTGGAGATTTACTCAATTCAAGCTCTGTAAGAGAGGTCAGTTTCTTCTTTTCAAGAAATTCATATATGCCACCGAGACATTCGCGGACTTTTCCGCCTCCGAACTCATATACTTTCTCGACAAGGCCATCGAGGAATTCACGGTCATGCGACACAACGATGACTGTGCCGTTGAAGTCCTTTATCGCTTGTTTGAGAATGTCCTTTGTCATCATGTCGAGATGGTTGGTCGGCTCGTCAAGGATGAGCAGATTGACAGGCTCCAGTAGAAGACGTATCATCGCCAAACGAGATTTTTCACCTCCCGACAACACTTTGACTTTCTTTTCCGATGCTTCGCCGCCAAACATGAATGCGCCCAATATGTCACGTATTTTCAAGCGTATGTCTCCTACGGCTACACGGTCAATGGTGTCAAAAACGGTAATATCCCCATCAAGCAGCTGCGCTTGGTTTTGGGCGAAATATCCGATCTTTACGTTGTGGCCTATTTTTAGGTTTCCGGTAAATGGAATCTCCCCCATGATGCATTTGACCAATGTCGATTTCCCTTCGCCGTTCTTGCCTACAAATGCAACTTTTTCGCCTCGTTTGATGGTAAATGTAGCTCCATCAAACACTTGATGATCGCCATATCGTTTGCCAACGTTATCGGCGATTATGGGATAGTCACCTGACCGTGGAGCGGGAGGGAAGCGGAGGTTGAGGTGAGATGTATCGACTTCATCCACTTCAATGCGTTCGATTTTTGCCAATTGTTTGATTCGGCTCTGCACCTGAACGCTTTTTGTTGCCTTGTAACGGAAACGCTCGATGAATTCCTCCGTGTCCTGAATCTGTTTCTGTTGATTCTGATAAGCGCGCATCTGCTGTTCGATGCGTTCGCGGCGAAGCTCGACAAACTTGGAATAATTGACTGAATAGTCATAGATTTTTCCGAGTGAGATTTCGATAGTGCGGTTGGTGACATTATCAATGAATGCGCGGTCATGGCTGACAAGCACTACGGCGTTTGCTTTGGATGCCAGGAATTGTTCAAGCCATTGGATTGATTCAATGTCGAGGTGGTTTGTCGGTTCGTCCAGAAGCAGAACATCCGGGCGTTGAAGCAGGATTTTTGCCAGTTCGATTCGCATGCGCCATCCGCCGGAAAATTCTGAAGTCGGTCGATTGAAGTCTGGGCGGTTGAATCCTAGACCCATTAATGTCTTTTCCATTTCGGCCAGGCTGTTTTCACTCTCTTCAATGGCAAGGAGTTCGCTTAGCGAGGTCATACGCTCGATGAGCTCCTGATAGGGGTCGCTTTCGTAGTCTGTGCGTTCCTGTAGCTGCTGTGTGAGATGGTCGAGACGTTTGCGCATCTCGTCAATGTGAGAGAATGCTTTGCTCACCTCTTCGATGACAGTCAGAGAGTCGGAAATCTCCATTTGCTGCGGCAGGTAGCCGATGGTGACGTCTTGCGGACGTGCAACAGAACCGGATGTCGGTTGCTGGAGTCCGGCAATGATTTTGAGCATCGTTGATTTCCCTGCACCGTTTTTGCCGACGAGGGCTATCTTGTCCTTGCGGTTGATGACGTAGCTGATGTTGTCGAAAAGCGATCTTGCGCTAAACTCAACGCTGAGATTATTAATTGAAACCATCTTATATTTGGAAATTGACTGCAAAATTAGTCAAAAATCCGGTTATAGTCAATGTTGTTTTATTTTCCGGGATTTCGGCGGTAGATGGCTGCTTCGGTTATTACGATATCTACCGGTATGTCGTGCGGCGCAGTCTCGATTTCGTCCATGACTTGAAAATCATACGCCACTCCGATGCGCAGAGCCTTCGTGCGTGATAGCAATCGGTCGTAATAGCCTTTGCCTCGGCCAACGCGGTTTCCGTTCCGGTCATATGCAACTGCCGGAACAATAATCATTTCCATTGACTCAGGTGCTTCGGTGTCATCGCCGGTAGGTTCTTCTATGCGGAATGCACCCACATGAAGCCGCGTGCGGTCATAGGGCAGGATGTCAAGATCAATGCCGTTGACACGCGGAAGAAAGAACCGTTTTTGCGATTGCCAGCGGTTGATGAATTCTCGTGTTGAAAGTTCATCGGGAAGAGAATTGTAGATCAGAATCCGATCGCTCATGGCAAAAGCAGCGAGCGATTCAAGTTTCTGAAACACGCGCCGGGCCGCTGAGATTTTTTCATTCTCATCAAGCAGGTTTTTGCGTGCTTTCACGTGCCGCCGGATATAGTCTTTGTCCATTTTTGTCAGTTTGTCTATATGGCTTCGACAGGGGAGCGCATTACTGATCTCTGCGTTGGTGGAGGGTTTCGATGGCTTTACTAATCGTGATGTCGGTGCGGTTTATCACCTCATAGTAGGCCGACAGTCCCAGCACATCCCGGGCAATCAAAGCTTTCAGAATACTAACAATCAGATCGCGCGATTGGTTTATGTAGTACCATCGTGGAGCTATTTTGCCGACTCGGGAGCAATAGCTGACAAAATCATTCAGCAAGACATCATCGGAAGGCAGTTTGCGTAGAACTTCATCGGCTGTCTGGCATGAACTGAGGCTTTTACGGTTGGCATCAGCATAGTTGAATGAGAATTTCTGAAGCATTCCGGCATTGACCGCTTTAATATAGTATTCTGTGATTCCGAGCGTGTCATTAGGCACATAGACATCCGGAACTATACCGCCACCACCATAGACCTCACGGCCGTTGACAGTGAAAAAAATCTGGGATTTGTCTATGCGCATGCTGTCGGCATTAAACCCTTCGCCATGCAGATAGCGGTCGCTCAGTTCTTTGGCGTATGATGACAGATCGCCGGGAGTGTAGTTTTTCTGAATACATCTTCCCGAGGGGGTGTAATAGCGCGCTACTGTCAGGCGTATTGCGCTATTGTCCGGTAGATCGATCTGGTTTTGCACCAGCCCTTTCCCAAAAGAGCGTCTGCCGACAATCAGTCCGCGGTCATTGTCCTGGATGGCTCCGGCAAAGATTTCGCTGGCGCTGGCAGAAATCTCATCGATGATTACAACCAGATCTTCTTCCTTGAATGATCCGAGTCCATTGGAGTTGATGATTGCGTTATATTGTTCCGTACGTCCGCGCATTGAAACAATGTTGGCATCGATATCGAGGAACTCGTTTGCCATACTGACGGCTGCCTGCATCGAACCGCCGCCATTGCCTCGCAGATCGATGATGAATTTATTTGCCCCCTGAGAGCGTAGTTGCACAAGCGATGTCAGGAATTCTTTATAGGTTTCTACTGAGAACTTGCTTATTTTCATATAGCCTATGGCATTGTCAATCATATAGCATGCATCGACCGACGATACCGGTATGTCGCCGCGTGTCACTATAAATTCCAGCAACTTGTGCGAATTATCTCGTTTCACGCCTAATTTGACGGTCGTGTCGCGAGGGCCGCGCAGGGCTTTTATGATGCGTTCGTTGGTCCATGTCTTGCCTGTCACAATGGAGTCATCGACGGTCACTATGCGGTCTCCGGCGAGAATCCCGACTTTCTCTGATGGACCGCCGGAAATTACTTCATCCACGGTGATTGTGTCAGTCAGGATATTAAAGCGTATTCCTATCCCGCTGAAAGAGCCTTCGATGTCTTCATTATACAGTTCGAGTTCAGATGCAGGTATATAGCTGGAATGTGGGTCAAGCTGGGCAAGCAGTTCCGGCAGTGTCTTTTCAAGAATGCTGTCGAGCCCTACGCTGTCAACATAGTTGTTCTCGATCAGCTCCATGATGGTCTGGAGCTTGCCGTAGGCATCACTTTGACCGGTAACTCGGTGTGGGAAAAAACGGCTTCCAATGAAAAGACCGGCGCATAGGCAGGCTACTATGATAAGCGGCATCCATACGGCTGGGCGTTTGAAGTTGGATTTCATAGCTTGGTAACGGTTTAATCTAAATATTTCAGATTTTTTCGATGTGAACGCATTCCACTTCGGCGCGTTTCAGCAAGTCGATGCCGTCTGTGATGCGATACATTTCGTTATAGACCACGCGTGTTATTCCTGCCTGAATGATCAGTTTTGCGCATTCAAGACATGGAGATGCAGTGACATATAGCGTTGACCCTTGCGATGAATTATTGCTGCGCGCCACTTTCGTTATGGCGTTGGCTTCAGCGTGAAGCACGTAGGGTTTGGTCACCCCCTCCGGGGTTTCGCAAATGTTTTCAAAACCGGCCGGAGTGCCGTTGAATCCATCGGATATAATCATCTGGTCTTTGACAAGGATTGCTCCAACCTGCCGGCGTTTGCAGTAGGAGTTCT
Organism: uncultured Bacteroides sp.; assembly: GCA_964438665.1. Lineage (GTDB taxonomy): Bacteria > Bacteroidota > Bacteroidia > Bacteroidales > Muribaculaceae > Paramuribaculum. Next base: position 1,367 of record CAYTLU010000230.1, on the reverse strand, counting down.
CGGCCCAAATGGTAGCCATGCGCAGATAGCGTTTGTCAAGAAGATTCTGTTTGTCGGTTATATTATTATCCATTTATAAATATAATCAAAATTTATTGCCCGCAAATTTACGAAAAAATCGCGAGATTTTTCAGTAAATTTGTGAGTCGAAAATAATAAGCACTACCAATTGGAAAATTCGGATATTTCCGAGGACAAATTGCGCAGTAGAGCGTTGGAGGCTTTCAAAAACAACTACCTTTTTGACTTCGTAGATTGGGAAGATGACAAATATTTCGCAGAAAATTCGTACCTTCGCGCCATAACAAACATCATCACACTATGAAAAAACTTTTTGTATTAATGCTCCTCGCCGGTTTTGTGACTGCCGCAAATGCTCAGGCTTATTTAGGCGGCACATTAGGCATTGGTGTAGAACATGCAAGTGCCGATGGCGTATCTGCCACAAATTCCGCATTCTCTGTTGCACCTGAAGGCGGTTACTATTTTAATAAAACATGGGCTGTCGGTGCATCTGTCGGAGTCCAGTATCAGAACATAGCGGATACCGGGGTTACTACGTTCTCCGTTCTTCCTTATGTTCGTGCAAACTTTGCACACGCAAGTGTTTTCGACTTCTTCGCTGAACTTGCATTGGGCTATGCTCATGAATCTTCCGAGGGCTATGGTGTAGGCGGCTTTATTGCAGGTATCCGTCCGGGATTTGTGGCCCACCTTAGTGATAAATTCTCACTTGTCGGTAGAACAACTCTTCTTAAATATTGCCACTACGATGGCGTTAACGGTATAGGGTTCGCTATCAACAGTAATCTTGAATTAGGCGTGCAGTTTTCATTCTAAACTCTCCGCGTCTTTTCGCGCACCTTATAAGGTCCATAACTTTGTGGGAAACAACCACAAGTTATGGACTTTCTCAATTTTAACTCCGTTTTTATCGACAACGTCGCTATGCTTCCAAGCATAGAAACGCTTCCGGGCTTCGATGCTTGTGCAGCGTTTCTTTGCAGTGGCAAAGCGCTTTGCGGCAATCCTGTTAATTCCGCTCCCATTTTCAAGGAGGACGTGGATATTGTGCCTACCATCGTTGACGATAGCCGATTATTCTGCTGCTTTAGAATTTTGGTTCAATAAATTTAAAGGAATGAGGTTAAATGTGTGAAAAATGGTGATAAAAGGGTGTTTGTGGTAAACAATCTTGGGGCTAGCGGAGTTGACAGGATAAAAATTTTGTTTAATCTGTCAGCATATTATTTATGATTAGCCGAAAATTTCAGGACCGATTGCTTTCTCTTCAGTCAAATATGCTCAATTTCGCATATATTTTGACATCCAACAGGGATGATGCCTATGATCTGCTGCAGGACACA
>CAYTLU010000229.1:0-7443 GCA_964438665.1 uncultured Bacteroides sp. | reverse complement strand
GCTTTCATCTTCGGCATGTACGGCAACGAGTGCCGGAACGCTATCAAAAATCCGGACTATGATTTCGGGATCGTTAAGCAGCATATTGCCGGTTGACGAACCAAGAAAGAGCTTCACGCCGGCAACACGGCTATAATCGGCAGCCGCCAGTTCTTCCGTATTGTCTGTTGTCGCGCCTATGAAAAATCCGTAGTTGGCAACTGACACTTCTGCTGCGCGGCGCATTTTCCATTCCACATCGGCTGAGGTGACTGTCAGGGGTTTTGTGTTGGGCATGTCGATAAAGGATGTGACTCCGCCGGCCACTGCCGCGCGGCTCTCTGTGGCCATATCGGCCTTGTGCGTCAGTCCCGGATCGCGAAAATGCACATGGGTGTCGATGATTCCCGGCAGCAGTAGTTTGCCGCCGCCATCAATCGCGGTAGCTCCGTCAAAAAGCTCTGCCGGCGGCTCTCCTTCGCCTGTCGCGGATATGAATTCGCCATCGATTGCCACATAGCCGTGATATGACCGACCTTCATTGACTATATATGCATTGTGGATTATTTTCTTTGAGTCAGCCATATCGGTTCTTTTCATTGTCGTTGTCTTTGTATTTAGGGTATTCCCTAAACCAACTGCCCACTTTAAGGCGGATAACCCCAAACACGGCCTCCCCGAAGATGCCGCCCGACATTTTGCTTGTGCCTTCGGCGCGGTTGACGAATATGATGGGCACTTCCTTGACCGTGAATCCGCATTTGATTGCGGTGAATTTCATTTCGATCTGGAATGCATATCCTTTGAATCTGATCTTGTCCAGTTCGATTGTCTGCAACACGCGGCGGCGGTAGCAGGCGAATCCGGCGGTTGTGTCCCGCACTTTCATCCGCGTTATAAAGCGGACATAGGCCGATGCATAGTATGACATCAACACTCGCCCCATCGGCCAGTTGACCACGTTGACCCCGGTGATGTAGCGCGATCCGACAGCCATGTCCGCCCCCTCTTCCGCGCAGGCATGATAGAGTCGCATCAGGTCATCAGGCTTGTGGGAAAAGTCGGCATCCATTTCGAAGATGTATTCATAGTCCTGTCGCTCCAATGCCCAATGGAATCCGGTTATATAGGCCGTACCGAGCCCGAGTTTGCCTTGGCGTTCAATCATGTGGACTCTGCCTGGCCATTCGGTCATCTTGTGTCGCACAATGTCGGCCGTTCCGTCAGGCGAACCGTCATCGATGATCAGCACGTCCATTTTGTGAGGCTGCCTCATGACAGCATCGATAATGGCAGAGATATTCTCTTTTTCGTTATATGTCGGGATGATGACTATGCAGTCGGATGACGTGTGGCTCATAATGTTTTTATTGTGGAGGAGGTTTAGAATTTATATGTTGCGCCAATCAGACCTGTGATTCCTTGCGCGGGCAGTCCGCCGATAAGATAGCAATGGCGGTTAAGCAGGTTCTCGCCACGCAGAAATGCGCTCCATTGTGGCGTGATACGGTATAATGCTCCGGCTTTCAGATTGTTGACTGACCGTAGCGGCTCTTTGACGTATCCGGGCTTCATTCCGGCGTCCGGATTGGTAGCATCAGGGCTGAATTCCATGACATAGTCCTCAACGAATTGAGCGCGTCCGCCTCTGTATTCCCATCCGATTGTCACATCGAGGGCGCTTATCGGGGTGATGGTGAAATCTACAGTGGCAACTCTTTTGGCTCGGTCGCGCCAAAGATAGTAGCCGTGTGTGTATTTTTGCGGGGCGACTTCGTAGGATGCACTGACTTCAAACAGGTCGCGGAAACGGTAGCCGACAGCTCCGCGCAGTTTGTAGCCTTTGAGATTGACAGGCTCGAATCCGACATTGAGTGATTCCGTCCCGATTGGCATAAGCCAGTCGTTGGCGATGGCATAGGCTGCCGACAATTCGGCATATAAGCCTCTCCATGACCCGATTGTCACACCGACTTCCGCTGTGACCGGAATATGGGAATTGTGGTAGGCCATGTAAGGCAATCCGTAGGGGGTGACATCAAAAAGTGACGACAGGGTGTTTTGCCATTCTCCGCCCCCGGCCTTGAGGTAGAGTTTCACGATGGAGGATGGCAGCCAGGTGGCGGAGGCGCGTGGCGCGATGTGGAAGAATTTGCCGTCATTGAACGTCATGTCTATGCGCGCCCCGAGATCAAGATGAAATTTCTGAATGTCAAAGCGATAGTAGGGGGTCAGTGACAGCAGGGGGTGGTTGAAGTTGTCTTTCAGCCATTTTGCTTCAAAATCGGTGTCGAAATCATATCCTGTCCGGTAAGGGTATGACAGGTGCGACAGTTCGATGTCGATTCCGGCTTTGGATGCTCCGGCGAATTTTCCTGAGAAAAATCCTTTGAGCCCTACGCGTGTCTCGCGTTGTGCGCTCTCGCCTTTGACCGGCAATTCATAGCCCATCAGGGTGGAATAGCCAAAGTGGTGATAGTCTGCTCCAAGGCCATAGTCAAATCCTTTATGCCGCAGCGACCATAGTGCTTCGACGTTGACGCGGTTGACATTCTGATACCGCATCTCGGGCTCAAGTCCGGTATTGTAGCGTGATAGCGTATAATCGATGCCGGCATCGATAAATGATTCGCGGCCGACGGCTTGATGCAGGCTTACTCCGATTGTTCCTGTGTGGCGGCGCATATATTGCTTGATCAGTTTGCCTTCATAGACTGCACCGTCATATTGCAACCACGCGTTAAGGCGCGTATGGTCATTGTCAAGAATCTTGTAGCCTGCCGATGCGGCAAGGTTGAATTTGGTCATGAATCCCAATGCGGCATAACCCCTGAATGGAGATGAATAGATAGTGTCGGCATATGCTGCCGGCTCAAGTATGGAAATCTTGCCCGGCATTTTTATGCTGATGCTTTGTGTGGTGTAGGGTAGTGCCGACATTTTTTCCGCCGGAAGTTTGACCGTGGGATATAGTGTCAGTTTATTGAAGTTTTTCAATTCGGGCGTTTCTTCGTAGCGGATATCTACTTCTGTCTGCATATCCTGTGCAGTGGCTGTGAAAGCTGTTGTAGCCAGGATTGCCGCAATCGCTGTTCGTAGAGCTGTCTTTATCATTTCTGATGATTTATGATTGGCGGAATGGGATTGTTTATTTGGCTAGACGTGATTCAATCATTTCAAAGATATCGGCGTCCTGGCCGGGATAGTTGGTCTTCAAGGCTCTGAGGTATTCATCTGCCTCGAATGTCTTGCCTTGCTTGCGAAGCACATCGCTATAGGCGATGAACCCGCGGGCATACCAGTAATTATGTGGTGAGCCGGCATCGATGAAGTCATTGGCGGCTTTTTCGGCTTGTTGCAGTTTGCCTGCCGCCGTGAGCGACTCGATAAGGCTTACCGCACTCTTTGATCCGTAAAGGGTCGATGGCTCTTCGGCGAGTCCTTCCCAGATTGTGCGGGCTTCATCGCTTCTTCCAAGGCGGTCGAGTGCCGTTGCACGATAATATTTCACCTCGCTGACGTCTGTGTTTGATGCCGATGAGGATAGCAGTTGATCTGTTGCTTCCAGCGCGTCATTGTATCGGTTGAGCTCAACTGCTGTCGTCATTATGCCAAGGCGTGCATTGGTAAGTGTTTCCGGAGTCGAAGCGCGTTTCGACAGCTCTCGATAAGTTTCCAGAGCCATCTCTCCCTTGCCGCTTTCGGCCTCCGAATCGGCTTTTATCATCATTGCTTCTTCGGCCTCTTCCGAGTCGGGATACTGATTTATGATGCGGAGCGCAAAGCTTTCGGCCGTTTCCGGATCTCTGCGGTCAGAGGCTTCACGCGCCATATAGAGCAGAGCTGTCGGAACATTCTCCCCATCTGTGAATTGGGTCAGATAGTCAAGCATGCGGTCCGTATTCTTGTCATTGAGATATTGCTCTTCGGCCGTGGCAAATGCGGTCGATTCAAGTTCGGAGATTTCAACTTTCGACATTTCGGGAATGGAATTGACGAAAGCCACATATTCCGGTAGCCTTCCATCGGCAGCATAGATGTTGCGGAGATCATCGAGGGCCACGCGCGCTTCCTGTGAGGATGGATAGTCGGTGGCAACTTGGCGGTATGCGTTGATGGCGCCGCTGCGGTCTCCACTGTTGTTGTAGAGCATGGCGGTCATCAGTGCTGCGCGTCGGCCTTGCGCTGTTGTCGGATATTCTTTTCTGATTTTGGCGTAGAGATCCATCGCCCGGTCGTTTTTGCCAAGCACCGTATATGATTCGGCCTTTGCCATAAGTGCATCGGGAACAAGTGCTGATTCCGGGAAGCGTGTCAGCATGTCATCGAGCAAACGGATGCGCCCGGCGTAGTCGCGGCTCAGTCCGTTCATTTGCGCTTGCTGGAACAGGGCATAGTCGCCTGACTGCGGATATATCTTATAGGCTTTGCCGTAGAAACCTGCTGCCTCACTGAAGCGACGTTGGCAATACAGGCAGTCGGCGGCGCGGTTATATGCATCGGCGCGGGTCTGTTCGTCGGCGAGGCGGTTGTCTGCAACGCGCATGAAATCGTTGAATGCATCTGCATAGTGGCCTTGGCGCAATCGCGCGTATCCGAGATTGTAATATGCCGGCAATTGGTTTGAGTCGTTTTCGGGGGCTTTGTCAAGGAATGCCAGATAATTGTCGGCGGCCTTGTCAAAATCTCCAAGATCATAGAGGCAGTTTGCCGACCATAGGCGGCATTGCGATTCAACGTCACTTTTGCCGCTGTTGATGGCCGTTCCGTCTTGGAGATAACGGAGTGCTTTTTCTGTCTCGCCATTTTGGTATGCGCGTGTCCCCAGTTGGAGCAGCACGCGTTGTTTGGCTGCAAGCATTGCGGCTGTTGGCTTGTCGGTGGAATTGAGGATGCGAAGTGCGTTGTCGAAATCGCTGTCGCTCATATATCCCCCGATGAGGCTTTCACGGACTTTGTTTGAATATTGTGATTTGGGGTATTTCTTTAGGAAACCCTCAAGTGTCCCGACTGAATTGGCAAACGGCACGCGTCCTCCGTCCATTCTGGCGGCAATGTAGTTGTAGTTTGCCGCTTCTGCCGTGTTGGGGTCATAGGCCATTTTTGAGGCCTTTTCAAATGATAGCATTGCCGCGTTTGTGTCTCCGTTTTTGACGTATGACTGACCGAGGTAGAGATATGCGCTCTGCCCTGTGGCATCATCGCTCTCCGTGGCGCGCTGAAGTTCTGAAATCGCTTTGGAATAGTTGCCGTTGCGATAGTCGTTGACGCCGAGCATGTAATAGGCGGAGGGCTGGGGCGATTCCGCCTCGGCCACGTATTGTTGCAGATAAGGCGTAGCTTCGTCTGTGCGTCCGAGATTATAGAGCGATTCGCCGGCAATGCGTTTCAGTTCCGGGCTGAAAGCTTTCTCCGGATTGCCGTCGAGCAGTGCTTTTGCTTCGTTGAGAGTCTGTTGGTATTTCCCATCCATGAAGTCAAGCTGGCAGAGATAGTAGCGGGCGGCCTGACCCGGTTCGCGGGTGAGATCAACCGCCTCAAACAGTCGCCGGGCTTCGGCATAGTCGCGTTTGGAGTAGGAGATATATGCTTTGTAGAATTTTGCGGCATTGCCGTATTTTTCTGTCGGCGTCAGCTGGTCGAAAAGATATGTGGCACGGTCATATTCGCCAAGCATCATGTGGCAGTAGGCGCGTCGGTAGGCCAGATCTTCAATGCGGTTGCTTGTCAGCGCATCATCTTTGACCGCGCTGTATTTTTCGAGAGCCTCGCCATAGCTGTTGCGCGTAAAATAATAGTCGCCGATTGTGGCGGTCACATCCTGAGCCCTCCATGACTGCGGAAAACGGTCGAGAAAGTTCTGAAGAAGGTCGATTGCCTCATCGTCTCCGGAATATAGAGTCGCCATAGCGATATAATAGTGCACATCCTCCGATGCCGCCTTTGATGGATTCAGATTGCGGATCTGAAGCATCTGGTCGATGCAGCCGTTATAGTTCATATCGTTGTACATCGCCACGCCGCGTTCATAATAGCTTTCGGCATTGTCGCCGTTGATGGATGCGGTTGTTGTGACTGTGCCGATGGCGGCGGAAGTGCCGATCGCTGAGAGAAATATTAATCGTTTCATCTGATGTTGTGAACTCTTCTTTCGTGTGTTGGCCTTGGTGTTTTCCCTTGACCGGAATAATCATGCAAATATACAACCCTTTTCGTTTATATGCAGATTATCCCCGCCTTTTTTTGAATATTGTTTTTCGATTTGTAACGATTGTGTGTTTGATTTCGTAATACGCTTAATCAATGGCTTTTTTCAAGAAAGTTTCAAGCTGACTCTTATCCGGCAAACAAAGTTGATATGTAGAAACAAACAAGGAGTTATCCATTCCGGCTAAGGCATATTCCACCATGCGTTTGCCCTTATGGGTGCATAGGAGTATGCCTATCGGCGGATTATCACCGGGTTGCATCTCGTTTTCACGATAGTATGAAACATAGGCATTGAGCTGTCCGAGGTATTCGTGCTTAAATTCGTCATTTTTTAATTCTACGATTACATTGCAATGTAGCAATCTATTATAGAATATAAGATCAGCAAAGTAATATCGGTCATCTATAATCATACGTTTTTGGCGAGCTTCGAAACAAAATCCTTTGCCGAGTTCAAGCAGGAAATCTTGCAGGTGGAGAATAAGACTGTTTTCCAGGTCGCTTTCAGAGATGTATTCTCTGGCATTAAGACCGAGAAATTCTAACGTTAACGGATCTCTGATTTGAAGAACAGAATTCTGCTGTTCTGTAATTTCTGACAGTTTCTTCATCGCAAGTTCCGGAGACTTGCTCAATCCGACACGAATATGTAGGTTTGATGAAATTTGGCTGCGAAGTTCCTTGACACTCCACACATTACGCATACATTCAAATTCGTAGAAGAAACGAATTAATGGGTCTTCCACAGCCAAGAGTTCAACAATATGTGAGAACGAGAGATTGGATATAAGCGATGCTGCCGGAGTAATGAATTTGTCCGATGCTGTCGGACAAATTGTGTTTGTGGCTAACGGAAGAGTAAAAAAATTGGATAATTCAGGAGATTTGTCCGACAGCATCGGACAAATCGGGTTTGCAACTTCCCATAACTGAGGATATGTCAAGTAGAATCTACGTGCATTTTTAAGCAGTGTAGTGTTTATACCGGATAAATTTAGTCTGTCAGAAATGCTCGCTAACAATTTCGTGCCATATTGGGCACGGTCGTTTCCGCATTGCTCATATTCAACGATATAACGTCCTATCAACCAGTTGCGAATAGTAGAGAAACGATTAACCGCATTTACTGCGGAGGTCTGGAGTGTAGAGTGAATGGACGATATACAACGAGTGAGAACTTCAAAGTCGAAACTTTCAAAAGAGTGAGAATTATGCGTAACGATTTTAGTCATAACTTCTTTATTTAAACGCAAA
>CAYTLU010000228.1:0-3354 GCA_964438665.1 uncultured Bacteroides sp. | reverse complement strand
TGAAAAGGAACTCGCTGAATACCTCAAAGTTCCATATATCAGCTTGTTCACTAACGGAACCCTGCCGCTGATTACCGCCTTGCAGGCACTCCGCATAACCGGCGAGGTTATCACAACACCATATAGCTTCGTTGCCACCACCCACTCGCTTTGGTGGAACGGTATCAAACCGGTATTCGTTGACGTTGACCCCTCAAACTGCGGTCTTGATCCAAATAAGATTGAGGTAGCCATCACGCCCAAGACGACGGCCATCATGCCGGTACACTGCTACGGCAAGCCGTGTGACACCAAGGCCATACAGGAGATTGCAGATAAGTATGGACTGAAAGTAATCTATGATGCTGCACATGCCTTTGGCGTAGAAGTTAATGGCGAATCCATCCTTAACGCCGGCGATATGTCAACGCTTTCATTTCATGCCACCAAGGTTTATAACACCATCGAAGGCGGCGCGATGGTGATGCACGATGAACAGACCAAGAAACGCATCGACTATCTGAAAAATTTCGGTTTTGCTGGTGAGACAACAGTCGTCGCCCCCGGCATCAACTCCAAGATGGACGAGATGCGCGCGGCATACGGTATACTCAATCTTCGACAAGTGGATGCCGCTATCGCAGCCCGTCAGAAGGTCGCCAACCGCTACCGCGAGGCACTCCGCGATGTTGACGGCATAACATTCTTCGACGATATGCCCGGTGTGCGTCACAATTATTCATACTTCCCCATCTTCATTGATGCAGAAAAGTTTGGAAAGACACGCGACGAACTGTACTTTGAGATGAAAGAAGCGAATGTTCTTGGCCGCCGTTACTTCTATCCTCTTATCAGCGAGTTCTCAACATATCGTGGCCTCTCCTCTGCAACTCGCGAGAACCTACCCAACGCCTATCGCCTCGCAGACACCGTTCTCTGTCTGCCAATGCACCACGAGTTGAGCGGCGTTGACATTAACCGCGTACTCAAATTCTTCGGTAAATGAAACAAAAGAAATTAATGCTCCTTGGCGGGCTGAGGTATTTGCTCCCTGTTATTGAAGCTGCACATAAAGAGGGTTATTATGTAATAACCTGCGACTATCTACCCGGCAATATTGCCCATAAATATTCGGATGAATATTGCAACCAGAGCATTGTTGACAAGGACGCTGTTCTTAAGAAAGCCAAGGAATTAGGAATCGATGGCATAATGTCGTTTGCCGTTGATCCGGGAGTTGTTACAGCTGCTTATGTCGCAGAACAAATGGATTTGCCGTTCGCAGGCTCGTACGGATCTGTAAGGATTCTTCAGAACAAAGACTTGTTCCGAAGATTTCTCGCCGAGAATGGCTTCAATGTGCCGGTTTCCGGAAGTTATATCGAATATGAGGAAGCAAAGGCAGACCTCGGCAGATTTTCTTTCCCGGTGATTGTAAAGCCGACCGATTCCGCCGGGAGCAAGGGCGTGACAAGGGTTGATAAAGCAGAAGATTTGCCGTCCGCTTTCGCCCATGCCCTTCATAATTCAATATCCGGGAGAGTCATCATCGAGGAATTTATTGAGAAAGAGGGATGTTCATCTGATACGGATTGTTTCTCTGTCGACGGGGAGTTGAAAGTAGTAACGTTCTCTGCACAACGCTTTGATGATGAGGCTGCAAATCCATATACTCCGAGTGCATATAGTTGGCCATCTACTTTCACCAAGGAGCAGGAAGCATATCTGACGAAAGAATTGCAACGACTCATTACACTCCTCGGGCTAAGAACCTCTATTTACAATATAGAAACCCGTATCGGGACGAACGGCAAGCCATATATCATGGAAGTCTCCCCCCGTGGAGGCGGCAATCGCCTCGCGGAGATGGTGCGCTATGGTACAGGGGTTGACATGATTGGTGCATATGTCCGTTCTACCGTTGGAGACCCCATCGGAAATTTGCCCCCTGCTGTCTTCAACGGACACTGGGCAGAGGTAATTCTTCATGCTGATAGAGAAGGAGTGTTCCGGTCGCTTGAAGTTTCTCCAAAATACAGGGAATTCGTCTTCGAAACGGATTTGTGGGTGAATCCCGGCGACGACGTCCGCGGATTCAATGGGGCAAATGATGCTATCGGCACACTTGTAATACGTTTCAACGATACTGCCTCTTTAGACAACGCTATGTCAAAAATATCCGAATGGTGTAAAGTAGTCGTAAAATAGATTATGAAGAATAGAAGGATACTTGTTCTCGGAGCAACAGGACAATTAGGTGCATATTCAGCACTACACCTAAAAGATATAGGTTATGAAGTAGTTGCTGTTGGACATCGTCAATCTGACAATGGATTCTTTAAAACAAAAGACATTGAGTATATAGGAGGGTTTTCTCTTGAGAATGGAGGAGATTACACTAAATTGTCAACCGATATTGATGCTGTTGTCCATATGGCTGGGACAATGCCAGCTCATGCCAATGCCAATCCGATGCCGTATGTACAGAGTATCATAGTTGGAATGGTAAACCTGTGTGAGTGGTTAAAGACAAAGACTAAATGTAAGCGAGTAATATTCAATACCACTCCATCCGATGTATGCGCTTACTTCGGGTCTGACATTCCAGTCCCTAATGATGCACCTCGTTCTTTCCCCAAAGATGGCGGTGACCATGCTGTATATGCTATAGCCAAAAATGCAGCAGTAGATATTTTGGAATCGTATAAATATTCAGATGGAATTAGCAGTTGCGTATTTCGTCACCTGACTGTTTATGGCTACCATCCCAATCCATTCTACTCACTCAACGGAGTAAAAAAAATGTTGCCGTGGCGTCAGATAATGAATAATGCTATAGCGGGTCATCCGATTGAAGTGTGGGGTGACGCTAACAGAAAAAAGGAACTTCTATATATAAAGGATTTTACAAAAGCAATAGAACTGGCAATCGAATCACATGCGGAAGGAATATACAATCTATCTGGATTTAAACCATATTCGATGGAAGAACAAATCGATGGTATAATTCAAGCATTCTCACCACCTGAAAGGCCTTCTGTAAAGATTTATTGTCCGGAGAAGCCCAATACCCCTCAGAACCTCCTCGATTCTTCTAAAACAGCCGAAATTCTTCATTGGGCACCATCTTATACATGGTATGAGGCATGTTTCGACATGAAGAGAGAAATGAAAGAAGAACCTCTGGCTTTACTTTGGGGTAAGGCCTCAGACTTTCAGTAATTGTCCCACATCTTTTCTATCCGAGGTTGATAGAACTCTGCCCAATTGCTATTGAATAATTCTTACGATTATTTATAGAAAATTTTAGAATGGCAAAAGAAAGAGATTTTGCACCCATAATAATTCCGACATTATGTCGGTTTGAACATTTCA
>CAYTLU010000227.1:0-2305 GCA_964438665.1 uncultured Bacteroides sp. | reverse complement strand
CCGCCTCGTCCTTTGCTGTCATCGCATATGGGTGATTGTAGAACTTCATCTCACAGACATTGATAGTCTTGTCTGCTCGGTCGATAAGCATATCTATCTGCGCTTTCCGTTCATCGCCCTTGCCAAACCACGAAAAGACATTCGAGGTAATACCCGATATTCCCAACGCCATTTTTATCTGCTCCGCGTGATTCAGACACAGCATCTCAAACGACAAGCCGCTCCATACGCTGTATGCGTGCGAGTTCTGGCTGTTAGACCAATAATTCGGGTCATGCGCCGCAGTTTTCTTCATTATCTGGAAGTGGAACAACGTAAAGTGGTCGACAAGTTGATACAACGTATCCGGGCTTTGATATCCATCAGCTACCCGATTGCGGGCTCGTGACGGCTTCGCCGAGAACGGCTCATAGCTGCGAATAAAGCCACAACTCTCCAACTCCTCCAACATTAGAGTAAGTTTCCCATTGCTGGCCAACTTTGTCTGTTTGACAATGTCGCCTCGCGTCAAACCTTTGCCCTTCGCCGCAAGTGCCGTTACTATCTTAATATGATTCGTTGCGTTCTTATAGAGCGAATTATACAGACTCTGAAACTCGTCACGCAGTTCGCCATCTTCTGTAAATAACAGCCGATCGATATTCTGCGCAACGCTTTCGCCCTTGTTCATCTTCGACAGATAGAACGGCACACCGCCCAGCACCATATAACACTCGGCTATCTGTTTTGTCGACAGACGAAACCCCCGCGCCGCAAAATAGAGTTGACACTCTTTCAGCGTAAACGGTTTGAGCGGAATTTTGTGTGTAACACGATTGTGCAGACCTCCGCGATTCTTGATAAGGCTGTTGATTATCCACGAAGTTGCACTGCCGCATACAATCAGTTTTATGTCATTGCGCCACGAAGCCCACGAGTTCCAGAAATGCTCCAAGCCACTAATGAAATTAGAACGCGGCGTATCCATCCAAGGCATTTCATCAATGAAGATAATTTTGCGACCATTGGGCAGCGATTCGAGGTATGTTTCCAGTGCAATAAATGCATCGAGCCAAGTTTTCACAGGGCGAACATCGGGGCACTTCTTTTGGATACCCTGCATAAAGTTACTCAACTGAATGCGTAGACTGACATTGTTCATACCGGCGACATAGAAAGCATAATCATCGCCTATGACCTGCTGTATTAGGAATGTCTTGCCGACACGCCTGCGACCATACACGGCGATAAACTCCGACTGTTCAGAGTTGATATAATCTTTTAGTTGCTGCTGTTCCTTTTCTCGTCCAATGAAAATTTTTTCCATAATCGTCTAATCTTTTAATTGATACAACCTATATATCGACTTCTTATTACGAGTGTAAAGATAATGCTTTTATTTGAACCAACAAAATAAAATTGCACCAAAACAGTCTAAATACATTGCGTTATAGTATCAGTTAGACTAATTTAGTGCTTTTTGCATAAGGTTTGGAATCTATGGGAAATTATATTCTCATTCCATAATAGTATATAAATATACTACTATTTATGTCGACTAATTTTTTGCGGATTTTTTCGGTTGCCTGCAATGTGCAGAGTTGAAAAATATTTGTTACTTCTTTGTTATTCAAAGCCTATTATAACAGATATATTCAACTGATATACAATATAAATATGACTATTATATGGCTATTAGCCTAATACCCCTCCCGTCTTCGCCGTCGGGTATGTTAGCCACTCCATCTGCAAGCAGAGGCGGCATATAGTGTCTATTTAGCACGAATATCCGGCTGGCTGTATACCCGTCCACCGAGAGAGAATAAACGTTATACGCCGCTTTTAAGGCGCTCAAACATCTGTCTTGCTTCGTGAGCCGTAATAGAGGTCGCCCATACCTATGATACGAAGTTTCAACTGGCCATTGGCGACTTCGTATCGAGGATAGAAACTGGAATCCGCATATACGACGCCGGCCTTGATGGAGGTCTACGCGCAAAATCCGTTGGCTGCGCCGCAAACATTATCATTGGTATTGCAGATCGCAATGTCCGTTTTGTCCTCAATAGTTGGGTATGTTGTCTGGCATATGATTGACACAATACATTATCCAATTATAGTGCAAGTTGACAAGCCGTATCCAGATTATTTTGGCCTTCTGTTGTAGGTTTGTATTAAGGCATTGATTTTCTCGGATACGACATATGCAGAGTGAGCAATACAACGCAAAAGGAGTTGTCATAGTGAAACCGACAGCAATACACAACTCTCTCGTCTGTATGTTTGAGCGGACACTACCTACAACTCCGTCATTTACACAACTGGC
>CAYTLU010000226.1:0-1717 GCA_964438665.1 uncultured Bacteroides sp. | reverse complement strand
GCCCTCGCAGTTTTGGGCGTGGCAGGAATTGCAGCTTTGGCGGCCTATGGCAATTACGACGACAAATACGGTCGGGATTATTGCGACTGCGTCATTTCCCAAGACATTTGGCTGCACTCTTTCGCGGACGACAAGTGGAGGGTGTACGACAGCCGCACCGAAGAGTACACTACGCCGAAAATAAACTGGCTGAAGTGGGACGAGGAGAACGGAGATTCGCTCGCGGTATATGCCCTGCCCCACAGGCGCGGCTACATCAATGTCAATACGGGGCGCATCACGATTGATGCCGAGGCGAATAACTATAAGAAGGCGTGGTTCTTCTCCGAAGGCGTGGCCGCTGTGATGAAAGAGGGCAAGATTGGCTTTATCAATGCCAAGAATGAGGTTGTCATCCCATTCCAGTATGACTATTCGGACGATTGCCGTATGTGGGACTTTGGATACCTGTTCCATGATGGCTACTGCATCATGACCAATAAGGAGGGCGACTTAGGCTTGATCGACCGCGAGGGGCGTTGGGTTGTAGAACCGGCATACGATGAAGTATGGGCACCGCACCAGAGCGGTTACCGGATCATTGTCGATGACGGCAAGTATGGCGTCCTCGATGCTGCCGGTTCGATTGTCTATCCGGCGGAGTATGGATATATCGACATTGCCTCGGACGGCTTTGTATTAGAAAGGGCGGGCCGTATGTGGCAGGTGGATTTCGACGGGAAGACGGTGCAGCCGTTTATGTTCGACGACCTGTATTACCTCAGTTATCCGATCGCGTATAGCGATTGCGATTGCGAAGAGATCGTCCGTGAACTTTCCGATTATGCGATGTATGAGGTATCGAGTCGGTACGGGATCATGAACCGCCTTACGGGCCAGCCCCTCACTCCGGCGATCTATTCCGACATCGAGATGCTCTCGATGAGTCTGTTTAAGGTGCGGGAATACGATAGCTATGAGTGGCATCTGCTCGACTTGGACGGAAATATCGTGAAAACCGAGTAGCGCTCTAAGAGATACCTCTTTTGTTCAATCGTCTTGCCGTATCTTCTGCCGATTCGGATACGTCCGCGCCTGCGAAGATAAACGCGACTGGTTTCGAGCGCTTCTCGGTGTAAGGCTCGCCACCCGAAGAGCATTACGATGAAAATTTTGAGATTTAGGATTTATATTATCCACGGATTCTTCCTCGGGCAGTAGTCCGCCTTAAAGGATGCCAGTCGCCAGTCGGTGACTGGCGTCCTTGTTTTATTCACCCCGTGAGGAATCTGCGGATTGAGCCGCAGTTTGGCAGCATCGTTGCCCCATTTCATCGAATCCTCATAATCTCGCATTCGAGCAACACTAACGTTATTTGTCGCGATGAACTTTGCCCGTTCAGAAAGCTCTAGCCGCACCATACGCTGTTTGAGGTCGAAGTTGCACGGACCGTATTACGATTGTTTCGCAGAAAAATTATCTGTCTATGCGTTGGTCGAATTAAGAGTCCGATTCTGCTACACCTTATATTATATGTAAATGGCGTGTTTTCCTGTTTTTCGCTACACATTGATAATCAATCGTGTTTCGAAAGGACGAAAAAATAATTCAAAAAATCTCCTTGAAAAATTTGGAAATATGGTTTCAAAAGCCTTATCTTTGCACCCGCTTTGAGAGAGAAACACTCCACAAGGCAAGGTTCTAAAAATAATGTGAAAAATTTTTCCGAAAAATTTGG
>CAYTLU010000225.1:0-15752 GCA_964438665.1 uncultured Bacteroides sp. | reverse complement strand
ACCGCTTCCCGCAGTCGAAATGGTCGCTGTCGACCACTCTCAACCTCAGCCAACGAACACAGGACTCTACGCTGTCGGTGTCGTTCCCCAATGTTACGCTCACCATGTCGCAGACGTATCCGTTCAAGCGCAAATTGGCGCGCGGCGACGAGCGTTGGTACGAGAAAATCAAGATGTCGTATACGGGCATGTTGCAAAATTCACTTACTGCGCCGCAAGATGAGTTCTTCAAAAAGAGCCTGATTAAAGATTGGCGCAATGGCATGAAACATGAGCTGCCGATTTCGGCAACGTTCAACATGTTCAATTATATAAATATCACGCCGCAGATAAGGTTTACCGACCGCATGTATACCACTAAGGTGCGCCGCAGTTGGGATGCCGATAACTCGCGCGAGGTGTGCGATACCACTCACAGCTTTTATAACGTGTGGGATTTCTCGGCATCGGTGTCGCTCGACACGAAAATTTACGGATTTTTTCAGCCCATGGGCTTCTTGGGCAAGAAAATCAAAATGATACGTCATGTGCTGACCCCGACGGTGTCGATTTCGGCGGCGCCTGATTTCTCATCGTCGTTTTTCGGCTATTACGGCAACTATCTTTACACCGATAATCAGGGAAAACAGCAGTCGCGTCAGTACAGCATGTTCCCCAACTCGCTGTACGGCGTGCCCGGCGTAGGCAAAACCGGCTCGATAAGTTATGGACTGTCAAACAACTTGGAGATGAAGGTTAAAAGCGATAACGACTCGATAGGCGAGCGTAAAATATCGTTGATCGAAAATCTCAACATAACGCAGAGTTATAATTTTGCCGCCGACTCGCTCAACTGGAGCGATATCAATACCTCGATTTTGCTGCGATTGACAAAAGGGTTCAATCTCAGTCTCAGCGCCACGTGGGACGTGTACACATATCAGCTCAGCCCGAGCGGCACGCCCGTGCGTGTGAACGTGCCGCGATGGAAGGCCGGCAAGGGCTTGGCACGTCTGCGCAACACCGGCACGTCGTTCAGCTATACGTTCAACAACGATACTTTCCGTCGCAAGAAAGACAATGACACCGGCAACAATGCCGGCGAAAGTGACGGCTTCGATAATGTACCCGAGTCAGAGTTCGACCGCAACCGTCGTCGACCACCCGGCGAGCGCGACGACACGCAGGGCGACGGCTCGCAATTCGACAGCGACGGCTATCAGAAATGGGAGGTGCCGTGGAGCCTGTCGGTCAACTATTCGATTGGCTATGCATATGGCACGTTTAATAAAGAAAAACTCGAATACGACTCGCGCATAACGCAAAATCTCAGCTTCTCGGGCAGCATACGACCTACCAAGAATTGGAATTTCTCGTTCTCGGCTTCGTATGATTTCGATATGCACAAAATTGCCTATATGAACTGCTCGATAAGTCGCGACCTGCACTGCTTTTCAATGCGAGCCAGTTTTGTGCCCGTCGGTCCGTATAAAAACTATATGTTCAACATAGCCGTGAAGTCGGCGATGCTGTCTGACCTCAAGTACGACAAGCGCTCGTCGCGCTCGAACGGCGTCGATTGGTATTGACACATATTATATTAACATCTAATTAAATATAAACACATGAAAAACAACAACACAACAGGCGGTAGAAGCAACGTCATTGCAATAGTGGCGATGTTTTTCCTCTTTGCCATGATTTCGTTCGTGACAAACCTTGCCGCGCCGCTGGGCACTATCTGGAAAAGCAATTACGAGTGGGCGGGTATGCTTGGCAACCTGATGAACTTCCTCGCCTATCTCTTTATGGGCATCCCCGCGGGCAATATGCTCGTGCGTTTCGGCTATAAGAAAACAGCCCTCATCGCCATGACTGTCGGCGCTGTCGGTTTAGTGTTCCAATGGCTGTCGAGTATCGTTGGCGCCGAGACGGGTGTATTCAGCGTCGGCACCGATGTAGTGACTCTTAACTTTGTGATATATCTGCTCGGCGCGTTTGTGTGCGGCTTCTGTGTGTGCATGCTCAACACGGTAGTCAATCCTATGCTCCATATCCTTGGCGGCGGCGGCAATCGCGGCAATCAATTAGTGCAGATGGGTGGCTCGTTCAATTCGCTCACCGGCACACTCACACCGCTGTTTGTGGGCATGCTCATCGGTCAGGTAACAGCCGCTACGTCGATGACCGATGTTACGCCGCTGATATTTATCGCCATAGGCGTGTTTGTTCTGGCTTTTATCGTCATCTCGGTTGTCAGAATTCCCGAGCCTCAGACTTCGGGCAAGGTCGCCAAGACCAAGGATTCTCACAGCCCGTGGAGCTTCCGCCACACTGTGCTTGGCGTAATCGGCATATTCTTCTATGTCGGTCTTGAGGTTGGCATCCCTGCTACGCTTATTTTCTGGCTCAGCGACTCGGCCGCATCGGGCATCGAGGTCAATGCGATGGCTGTTGCATCGGGCGTTGCCGCAGTTTATTGGTTGCTGATGCTTGTTGGTCGTCTCGTGTCGAGTGCCATTTCGGGTGTCGTATCGAGCCGCACACAGCTATTATTCGTGTCGGCAGTGGCTATCTGTCTCATCCTCGGTGCCATCTTCATGCCCGAAGGTGCGACGGTGACCATGCCTGCATACTCGGTTGAGGACGGCTTCACGTCGGCTTCGGTGCCTTTCGGCGCGTTGCTGTTAGTGCTTTGCGGCCTATGTACCTCGGTGATGTGGGGCAATATCTTTAACCTCGCTGTCGAGGGCCTTGGCAAGTATACCGCACGCGCATCGGGCATATTCATGATGATGGTTGTCGGTGGTGGCGTGATGCCGCTTATCCAGGAAGCCATCGGACGCGCTGCCGGCTACATGTCATCCTACTGGCTGGTAGTTGCGATGATGATCTATCTGCTCTACTATGCCCTCATAGGATCAAAGAATGTCAACAAAAACATTCCGGTTGACGAAGATTAAGCCTATAAACCGATAATTAAAGCAGAGCGTAGCGAATTGGCCGTAACGGTGTTCGCTACGCTCTGCCTTTTTTCTGACAGACACGGATTTTATCGGACAGCAATAGAAAAACCACACTGCTGCGGTTTATATTTGCATAACAAACCGATTCGATGTAACTTTGCACAAAACCTAAAAAACACAACATGGACAAGAAAATAATGGATTCGGCGGCCGACAACATTCGTGTGCTTGCGGCCTCGATGGTTGAAAAGGCCAAATCGGGTCATCCCGGCGGCGCTATGGGCGGCGCTGATTTCATTAATGTACTCTATTCGCAGTTCCTTGTAACCGACCCGGATGATCCGACATGGATTGCCCGCGACCGATTCTTTCTCGATCCCGGCCACATGTCGCCGATGCTTTACAGCGTGCTTGCGCTCTGCGGCCATTTTACGCTCGATGAGCTCCAGCAATTCCGCCAGTGGGGCAGCGTGACTCCCGGTCATCCCGAACTCAACCCGCAACGCGGCATTGAAAACACCTCCGGCCCGCTGGGACAAGGGCATACGATGGCTGTGGGTGCAGCGATAGCCGAACGCGTATTGTGCGCACGTTTCGGCGAAACCTGGGCTCACAAGACCTACGCATTCATCTCCGATGGCGGCATTCAGGAAGAGATCTCTCAAGGAGCAGGACGCATAGCCGGATATCTCGGATTGTCAAATCTCATAATGTTCTATGACAGCAACCGCGTGCAGCTGTCAACGGATGTCGATGCGGTCGATACCGAGGACTATGCCGCAAAATATCGCGCATGGCACTGGAATGTCATAGAAGTTGACGGCACTGACCCAATTGCAATGGCCGAAGCCATCGAATCAGCTCAGAAAGAGGACAAACGCCCTACTATCATCATCGGCAATACAATCATGGGGCGCGGATGTGTCACAGCCGATGGAGAAAACTTTGAAGGGAAATGCTCCACCCACGGCCAGCCTATCAGCAAATCCGGAGCCGACTATGCCGCAACGATTCGCAACCTTGGCGGCGACCCGGAATCGCCTTGGGTTATCCGTCCGGAAGTCAAGGCTATGTATGAACAGCGTCGCGAACAGTTGCGCAAAATCGTAAGCGAACGCCGTGCCGCCCAAAAGGCTTGGGAAGAAGCGCATTTCGATGAAGCCGTAACGCTTAAAAGCTACATCGAAGGCGCTCTGCCTCAAATCGACTACCGCGAGATAGCGCATAAAGCCAACATCGCAACCCGCGCAGCATCAGCCAATGTTCTGGCTCTCCTTTCTCAAAAAGTCGGAAACATGATCGTGTCGAGTGCCGACCTTGCCAACTCCGACAAGACAGATGCATTCCTCAAAAACACCCATCCGCTGACCAACGGCGATTTCACCGGTGCATTCCTGCATGCCGGCGTGAGCGAACTGACGATGGCGGCAATAATGAACGGCATCGTGCTTCATGGAGGCATGATTGCTGCTTGCGGTACATTCTTCGTGTTCTCCGACTATATGAAACCGGCCGTGCGCATGGCAGCATTGATGGAACTTCCGGTGAAATACATCTGGAGCCATGATGCTTTCCGCGTAGGCGAGGATGGGCCGACCCACGAACCTGTCGAGCAGGAAGCTCAGATCCGCCTGATGGAACAGTTGCACAACCTTTCGGGCAAGCGTTCGATGCTTGTTCTTCGTCCTGCGGATGCAGCCGAGACAACAATTGCATGGGAAATGGCAATGGAAAACCGCAACACGCCGACAGCCCTCATCCTTACGCGACAGGATGTGAAAGATCTGCCGTCAGCCACCGGCAATCGTTATGAAGAAGCCGAAGGCATGCGCCGCGGCGGATACGTTGTGATGGATATGCCCGATGCGGATGTGACGTTGGTTGCCAACGGCTCAGAAGTGTCCCTCCTTTGCGAAACAGCCGTGCTGCTTGAAGCCGAAGGCATAAAGTCAAAAGTGGTCAGCATTCCGTCGCTGGGACTGTTTGAGGATCAGGACCGTGACTATCGCGAAAGCGTCATTCCGTCCGACAAACCGGTATTCGGACTGACGGCAGGACTCCCATCGACTCTTGCTCCGGTTGTCGGGCCACGAGGATATATCTACGGACTCAACCATTTCGGAGCGTCAGCCCCATACAAAGTGCTGGACGAAAAATTCGGGTTCACGGCCGACAACATTCTCAACGAAATACGCAGATTCCTCGGCAAATAAACTATCATAAACATATCCACATCAGTCAGCGTTGCAGTCAGTTTTCGGCCGCAACGCTGTTTGTTTTCATCTTGCAAGCACAAAAACGATTTTTATGTGCAATTGTTTGATCATATGACCAATTTGTAATAAATTTGCACAAATTCAACTGATCTTTGTTACAAGCGAACTTTCTACGCCACCATGAACAACCGACAACGCTGCGATTGGTGTGCGCAAAAAGTTTTGTTTTATTTAATTTATACACATGTCTGAAAAAACGACATATCAAATACCGCTCCGAAGCGATACGGCAACACACGGCAGGCGCATGGCCGGTGCGCGTGCCCTATGGCGTGCGGCCGGAATGAAAGAAAATCAGATAGGCAAACCGATAATCGCAATTGTCAACTCTTTCACGCAATTTGTACCCGGCCACACCCACCTCCACGAAATCGGACAGGAAATGAAGCGCGAGATTGAGCGTCTGGGATGCTTCGCCGCTGAATTCAACACGATAGCCATTGACGATGGCATTGCAATGGGGCATGACGGAATGCTCTATTCGCTGCCATCACGCGAACTGATAGCCGATTCTGTAGAATACATGGTAAATGCCCACTGTGCTGATGCTATGGTGTGCATATCCAACTGCGACAAAGTGACCCCGGGCATGCTGATTGCCGCAATGCGTCTCAACATTCCGGCCGTGTTTGTCAGCGGAGGGCCGATGGAAGCGGGAGAAGTCGCCGGCCGGGCCGTGGATCTGGTTGACATCATGGTTGCCGCTGCCGACAGCTCTGCTTCGGATGAGACGGTAATGGATATGGAAATACACGGATGCCCCACATGCGGATCTTGTTCAGGCATGTTCACGGCCAACTCTATGAACTCCCTGACCGAAGCTATCGGCTTCTCTCCGATAGGCAACGGCACAATCGTGGCCACCCACGATAATCGCCGCCGGCTTTTCATTGAAGCTGCCCGGCAAATAGTAGAAAACACCTATGCCTACTATCGTGACGGCGACACATCGGTGCTGCCATGCAACATTGCCTCACGCCCGGCATTACTCAACGCAATGACCCTCGACATTGCAATGGGCGGTTCTACCAACACCGTGCTGCATCTGCTTGCCATAGCACATGAAGGCAACGTCAATTTCACGCTTGATGACATAGACCGTCTATCACGTAATACGCCTGTTTTATGCAAAGTCGCGCCCAATTCATCATACCATATAGAGGACGTCAACCGCGCCGGTGGCATAATCACAATCATGAAGCAGCTGGCTGATGCAGGGTTGGTTGACACATCCGTGATGCGGGCCGATGGCCTGACGCTGCAACAGGCCATCGACAGCCACGCCATAGGCGGGAAATGCTATACCCCCCGCGCAGATGAGCTATGGCGAAGCGCACCCGGAAAGAAACGCACCACAGAACTGGGGTCTCAGACTGCCCAATACTCCGAACCGGACACTGACCGCGCCGGAGGATGCATCCGCGACATCCAGCATGCCTACACAGCTGATGGAGGGATAGCCGTTCTGCATGGAAACATAGCCGAAGACGGTTGCGTTGTCAAGACAGCCGGAGTCGATGAATCGATATTCCGTTTCCGTGGCACGGCACGCGTGTTTGAATCGCAGGAACAGGCCGTTGATGCCATACTTCACGACAAAATCAAGGCCGGAGACGTGGTGGTTATCTCCTATGAAGGTCCAAAAGGCGGTCCGGGCATGCAGGAGATGCTCTACCCTACAAGCTACCTCAAAAGCAAGCGACTCGGTCGCGAATGTGCATTGATAACAGATGGACGCTTTTCCGGCGGGACTTCCGGGCTATCAATCGGCCATATTTCTCCCGAAGCGGCTTCCGGAGGAGCAATTGCTCTTGTCCGCGATGGCGACACCATCTCGATCGACATCCCCGCACGATCAATCAATCTCGATATTTCAGCTGAGGAGATGAAGCGGCGCCGCATTGAGGAAGAGGCTCGCGGCAAAGACGCTTTCACGCCGCGCACACGTCAACGAACCGTATCCAAAGCCCTGCGCGCCTACGCCTCGATGGTAGCATCCGCCGATAAAGGAGGTGTCAGGATATAACTTAACATTTACCCCAACCAACACAAGAGAATATTTGTTTTATGATCGATAAAATCACCGGAGCTGAAGCTCTTATCCGCGGACTGATAGCCGAAAACGTTGATCGCGTTTTCGGCTATCCCGGCGGTTACATCATCCCGGTGTTCGACCGGCTCTATGACTACTCCGGCAAAATCACCAATGTGCTGACACGTCATGAGCAAGGGGCTATCCACGCCGCGCAAGGATATGCCAGAACATCCCACCGGCCCGGAATTGTAATTGTCACATCAGGACCTGCTGCGACAAATCTGATAACAGGACTCAGCGATGCCATGATGGACTCCACTCCCCTCGTTGTCATAACCGGACAAGCCCCATCGGAAATGCTTGGCACCGATGCTTTTCAGGAAACTGACGTGATGGGCATAACGCAGCCTATCACCAAATGGAGCTGCCAGATTCGGCGCGCCGAAGATGTCGCCCCGACATTGGCGCGCGCTTTTTATATCGCCACCACAGGCCGTCCGGGTCCTGTTGTAATCGACCTGACAAAAGACGCACAGACCGGCCTGACCGATTCAGGCTATGAGCCATGCACATTCATCCGCTCCTATATCCCCTATCCTGAGATAGACCCGGGAAAAATCAGGCATGCAGCCGAATTAATCAACAGCGCACAACGCCCGATGATTCTGGCCGGACAAGGCGTCACTTTGGCCGAAGCCGAATCCCTGCTGACCGCTTTGGCGGAAAAAGCGGATATTCCTGTTGCGGCTACTCTATTAGGACTGTCGGCGATGCCCTCCGACCATCCATTGTTCAAAGGAATGCTCGGCATGCACGGCAACATCGGACCGAACATAAACACAAACCGGGCCGACCTGCTGATTGCCATCGGCATGCGTTTCGACGACCGCGTGACCGGGATTGTCGAGGCCTATGCCCCTAATGCAAAAATCCTGCACATAGATATCGACCGATCGGAATTCAATAAAAACATACGCGCAACGGCAACCGTTCATGGCGATGCCCGCATGATCCTTGAAGCGTTGCTGCCGGAAATCAAGCCGGCTGAACACCGCGAATGGTCAGAGTCATTTGACCGTCACAACAGAGCGGAGGAGCGCCTCATCGTGCGCGAAGCTGCCTATGGCGACAACCCTGACGAACCGGTACGCATGGGCGAGGTTGCACGCAAAGTGTCGGAAGCCGCCGGAAATCAAGCCGTGTTGGTCACCGATGTCGGACAGAACCAGCTGCTTGCCGCACGATATTTCCGATACAATGCGCCACGCAGCATTGTGACGTCAGGCGGACTCGGCACTATGGGCTTCGGACTTCCCGCTGCAATAGGAGCGAAGATGGGCACGCCTGACCGCACGGTATGCCTGATGACCGGCGACGGCGGCATTCAGATGACCGTTCAGGAACTGGGAACCATTATGCAATACTGTACGGCCGTGAAGATCATCATTCTCAACAATAATTTCCTTGGCAACGTACGCCAATGGCAGCAACTGTTCTTTAACGGACGCTTCTCAGCCACACGGATGATCAACCCTGATTTCAAGATGCTTGCAGCCTCCTATGGCATAAAAGCGGAAGATGTGATGACGCGCAGTCAGCTTGACGGCGCCATTTCACGCATGATTTCCCATGACGGTCCATATCTTCTGAATGTCAATATCCGCGAATCGGATATGGTGTTCCCGATGACCCCGGTCGGCAAACCGGTCGATTTCATCATGCTCAACCCGACAGATGTTTACCAACCGTCTTAACAACCGACTGACATGTACCACACAAATACACTATACACCATTGTAGTTTTCTCCGAAAACCATGTCGGATTGCTCAACCAGCTATCCATCATATTCACCCGGCGCGGCCTGAACATAGAAAGCATCAGCGCATCAGCATGCTCATCCCCGGGTGTGCATAAAATCACAATTACATGCCACAGCGACAAGGAAATGATGGACAAGGTCATAAAGCAGATTGAGAAACGCATTGATGTGATCAAGGCGTTCTGCTACACAGATGACGAAATCGTATATCAGGAAGTCGCCCTCTACAAAGTGCCCACAGCCAGACTTCTGGAGTTGAACCATGTGGAAGAGATCATACGCCGTCATGGAGCCCGCATTCTGACAATGACCGCCGACTATTCCATTATTGAAAAAACAGGCCACTACAATGAAACCGAAGCGCTTTTTCGCGAGCTGAAGCGTTATGATATAAAACAGTTTGTGCGCAGCGGCCGGGTGGTTGTCACCCGATCTCCAATTGAATTTGTCGATAACTTCCTTGCCATGCGCGAAAGCCAAAAACCGTAGTCATGACCGAATTGATAACACTTTACTCTCATCGCTATCATCTGACTGCCGCCCAATGCAACGCGCAGCGCGAGCTTGCTCCGGCACAGCTGGTTCAGCAGATCATAGAAGTCGCAACAGAACATGCCGACCTTCTCGGCGTAGGATTCAAGGATTTGCAGACCGCAGGCAATTTGTGGGTGCTGTCCCGCGTGGCAATCGACATGAAACGCTATCCTCATCTGCTTGAAGACTATTCCCTGACAACATGGATTGAGAGCTACAACCGTCATTTCTCTGAACGAAACATCGAGATCAGTAACGCTGCCGGAGAAATACTCGGCTACGCAAGGACAATCTGGGTTGCAATCAACATAAACACCCGCCGTCCGGCCGACCTCTCATACATATCCCATATCTCCGACACCGTCTGCAGCCATCCGTGTCCCATCCCCAAGCAAGGAAAGATCCGTCCGATCGTCCCGCCGCAGATGTGCCACCCCTACCGCGTTCAAGTGAGCGACATCGATGTCAACCGCCATGTCACATCTTCACGATACGTAGAACTGGTTATCAACCAGATGGATCTGGGGACTTATGACAAATTCTTCGTGTCGCGCTTCGAGATCGAATACCGCCGGGAAGCCCGCTATGATGAAGAAATGGAAATTTGTTCATCTTTCAATGCCGACGGCACGGAACTCATCACGACAATCAACCATAACGAAACTCCGGTTTGTCTGGCACGCTGCATCACACAGCCCCGACAAACGCAACATAGTTCTTAACGCATTATATATTAATAATCAAATTTCATTCTATGACTAAATCTTTACACTTCTTGCTAGCATTCCTGCTATGTGCAGTATCTTTCAGCGCAAAAGCTGAAAATTCTGAAATCACCACCGTGCTTAACGCCGATTTCACTCAATTCACCGAAGGGTCTCCGACAAGCCCGGTTGACTTTCCCAGCTACGGTACAGGATCATTCACACAATTCTTTCCTTCATGGTTCGTATCAAAGATTGCCAAAGCCGGAGGAGCTGTCCTCATAAGAGACGGCGGATATCTGCAGACCTCTTATCTCAATTTGAGTGCAAACAATGGCACATCCAAAATCACAGTCCGCGTAAAAATCATCGACTCTTATGGGGGTGGTGTAAAAATATCCGCGGGCTACAGCAGCGCCGGCTCTACGACTAAAATTATCGAACAATCAGGAGAATGGATAGATGTTGTGGCTATTTTAAGCGGCGGAACGTCATCCTCACGCGTAAAAATCGAACCCATTCTGGCTGCATCAGGCATTCTTGTCGAGTCATTAAAAGTTGAGCAATCGCCATCGTTTATCGCCGCTCCGACAGCCAACCAGCCCTCCGTTGCCGATGGAACATCGTTCACCGCCTCCTGGAGCAGCGTCAGCGGAGCTACGGAATATTTCATCGATGTATATTCCTACAACAGCAACAATGAGAAAGTCTATTTTATTAAGAACATGAACTGCGGCAACTCTCGTTCAAAGGTTATAACCGACCTTGACCCTGCAACCACCTATTATTATGTGGTTCGTTCATCCAATGGCACTGCCTCATCCGAAAACTCAAACGAAATCGAAGTGGTGAAAGTGATATCTTCGATTGACACTCCGATAGTTTCAGACGCAACTGTTTCCAACGGAAAAGCTACCATCTCTTGGCAACCGGTGGAGAACGCCGAATCCTATGTGGTCAACATTTATCGTCACACCACCCTTACTTCCGATACAGAAACGGATGTGTTCAGCGATGACTTCTCAAAAGTCAATGTTGGAGCGCTGGATCAAGTTGAATTCACCTTTGGCTACAAGCTTGACCAATACACCAAATCTCCCGGATGGGATGGCGAAGAACTTGCGCTTGCAGCCGGCTACATAGTTCTGAGCCCTTACACCGGTTCGGTAGGTTCTCTTCTATCTCCGATCCTCAATCTCTCTTCCAACAATGGTGTCTTCACCGTCAGCTGCAATCTCCTGGAAGGTGCCTATGGAATCGAAAGAGAGGGCGGAACGGTCACTTTCAAACTCCTTGACGCGGACGGCAATGAAATCGAATCCAAGGAATACACTCTTACAAAGGGAGCGAAAATTTATTCGGCTGAATTCACAAAAGGGACTGATGGCTGCCGCATAGGGGTGTACTATCCGGGGACAACAAGCTACAAACTTTTCATTGATGATTTTACGATCCGACAGATGAAAAAAGCCGGAGATGTGATTGATGAACTGATTGCTGAAGAAGCTACCGATGAAACATCATTCTCTTTCGACTACACCGCAGAAGATAACGTCAAGATCGGATATACCGTTTATTCAGTGGGGCGCACCGTCTCCGGCGGGAAACTGACAGAACTTTATTCCGATCCTTCAGAAGAAAAATTCGTTTCCGAAACTGCTTCTATCGGGGATATCGACTCCGACTCTGACAACTCGGTGAAAATCGCTGTCATTGCCAAAGGTGTAATTGAAGTGACAACCGACACCGCATCTGCTTTTGCCATCTACGACCTCAACGGCCGACTCCTGAATTCAGGACATGTCGCCGATGGAACAAGCACGATTTCATGCAACGCATCGGGCATCGTGATTGTGAAAGTTGCCGACAAATCTGTAAAAGTAACCCTCTAAGACAATTATGAGATTTCGACAATTTGTCTTTATTTTCGTCTCGTCGCTGCTTTCGCTGGCCGCAACAGCCAGAACGATAAGCAGCTACGAGGCTCATAGCATTGCTGCCGACTTCTTCAGCAAGTCCGGCATAAATGCATCGATTCAGTCTCCGACACAGCAAACCCAACGCTCCGCCGACGACACGAAGCCCTACTATATCTTCAACGCCGGAGATTCAAACGGCTTCGTGATAGTGGCAGGCGATGACCGCATTGGAAGCATTCTAGGCTATTCTGATTCCGGTTCTTTTTCCTTGGAGAATGCGCCCGATGGCCTTGTAGCTTTGATGGAACTATACCAACAGTATATGGATCAGGCCGATGACGGATCTGTCAGCCGGCAGGTCCGCTCTGTCGGCACTCCTGTGATGCAACCGTTGCTGAATGACATCGCATGGGGACAGGATTCGCCTTTCAACTCTCAGACCCCGACATATACAGAGTCCGGAGCCACGAAACATTACTACACAGGATGTGTCGTGACTGCCGCCACACAGATTATGAAGTATTACAACTATCCCCAAAAAGGACGCGGGTCAAAGACATATTCATTCAACGGACAGAATCTCACTGCCGATTTCGCCAACACCGACTATTTTTGGGACGATATGCCCGGTGCTGTTCCTGACAATCCGTCAGACCGGCAAACATCCGCTTACTCCACTCTGGCCTACCATTTCGGGATTGCCGTTGAGATGCAGTATGCCAAAGAAGGATCAGGGGCATACACCCAGCTCGTTCCCGCCGCTCTTCGTGACTATTTCGGCTACGATTCCGGCGTCAGGATGCATCCTCGCGAATATTACACATCCGCAGAATGGATGGATATGATCAAATCCGAACTCGATGCCGGACACCCCATCTACTACGGCGCGTCAAGCGACTCCGGCCTTAGCGGACATGCATTTGTTTGCGATGGCTACGATTCAAATGACTATGTGCATATCAACTGGGGGTGGTATGGTCGCAGCAACGGATATTTCATGGTCAACCACCTCAACCCTTCCAGTCTTGGAATAGGCGGAGGAACCGGTGGCTATAACCGCTCGCAGGAAGTGATCACCGGCATACGTCCATCCGAGGGTGACGGTTCGCCGGCAGCTGCACTATATGGTGCGGTCCGTCTGAGCTGTGTTGATTATTCATCTGACTTCACCCTGATGTCGTATGTCGAAAATATCGGCACGGAAAATATATCAGCTTCCATAGGCGCTCTTTTGGTCAAGGATGATGAGATAGTCAAGGTGTTGGGCAGCGAATCCATGACCATTCCGGGATTTGCCGGCGGACGTGCAGGATCTGTACAGGTTTATATGCGCAAAATCCCCAAGAACGCTTCCGGAGTGGCTGATGGCGACGGCTACCGGATCAAGCTCGGTGCGCTGCCGTCCGGTGCTGCCGACTGGATCATACTGCGGCATCCCATAGGGCTTCCGTCATACATCAATGCTTCTGTGAGCAATGGGGTTGTGATTATCGGTGAAAGCCATGTGCCGTCTCCCGATGTGAAGTTGCTTGAGAAAATATCTACGGATGGAGATGTCTATGCCAATGGACACGCTCTGTTCAATCTAAAGATCGACAATCGCAGTGCCGACTGCCGTCTTAAGAATATCACAGTGCGCCTGACCTCAGCCGATGACCCTTCGGCATCCGTTGATCTCACATCTGATGTAAATGTCTATGACATGTCGGTCGAAGAGCTCAAATTGCTTGTCGAGATGCCTGACAATGTAACGCCCGGCGAATATGACCTGACGGCATTTGAGACATCATATCCGGATGCGATATTTGATGACTCGGAATCAGGGCGGGCGCGCATATCCGTGCTGCCGGCTTCCTCAGACCCCATACTGCGTCTGACCGGCGCGCCATACTGGAACAACAGTGATGGATTTGAATCCGTCGGCCACGGTGAATACCTCTATATTTCTGCCCCGGCCCGCAACTACGGTGCTGCCGGCAAGGCGTCTGTTGTTGTCCGACTGACCGACAAAAACAATCCCGACCGCTCGTATGTTTTCATGCAGCAGAATGTCGATGTTGAGAAAGGCAAGGATATCAATCTGAGCTTCTATCGCAAAGTATGCGTTGATCCCGGCACATACCTCATAGATCTGCACACCGTCAATGCCGCAGGTGAAGAATCCGGCATCGAGGGCTATCCCAACCCCGCAGAAGTGGTTATAGGCAATTCTTCCGCCGCCGACATTGAAGTCGTGTCCCTTGACATCCCATCGCAGCTCGACAAGACCATACGCGGATCCTACACTCTGAAAGTAAGAGCCCTGAAAGACTTCAACGGCACTATATATCTGCGGATTCGACAATTCACCAATTCCAACGGAGAAATCGTATATATGAAATCAGGCGTTCGCCTTACCGCAGGCCAGGAAACC
This sequence comes from uncultured Bacteroides sp., assembly GCA_964438665.1. Classification (GTDB taxonomy): domain Bacteria; phylum Bacteroidota; class Bacteroidia; order Bacteroidales; family Muribaculaceae; genus Paramuribaculum. Next base: position 1,106 of record CAYTLU010000225.1, on the reverse strand, counting down.
GCCATGAATTTCAACTATCGTCCGGCTGTCGATGTCGGCACATATATGATGATTGTTGAATCACGCCCTCTCGGTGTTTCGACAGGTGGGGAGATTCCGGCAGCGGGAATTGATGCATACTACCGTGAAATCACGGTGTCTGATCTTTCCGACATTGACAATGTTGGTGTTGACGCGCAGAAATCCGTGACAATATCACGCATCGGCGACAGGCTTGAAGCCTCTGCCGATGAAACCGTGTGCGGACTTTATGTGATCGGACTGGACGGCCGCATCCTTGCAGTTTCAGATGGCGATTCCATATCCATAGGAGAATTGTCGGAAGGCATCTACCTGCTAAGGGTGAGAACCGCGACAAAGCTATTAACAGTAAAATTCAAAAAATAATGGCAAGACTAAACTTTGGCGGTGTTGAGGAGACGGTTGTCACTCGCCGCGAATTCCCATTGGAAAAAGCACGCGAAGTGCTGAAAGACGAGACCATTGCCGTACTTGGCTACGGCGTTCAGGGTCCCGGACAGAGCCTTAACCTGCGCGATAACGGTTTTAACGTGATTGTCGGCCAACGTCCGGGCAAAACCTACGATAAAGCCGTGGCCGATGGATGGATTCCGGGCGAAACGCTTTTCTCGATTGAAGAGGCGGCCCGCCGTGCAACGGTCATCATGTGTCTGCTCAGCGATGCCGCCGTGCTTTCCGTATGGCCCGCAATTCTTCCACACCTGACAGCCGGAAAAGCACTGTACTTCTCGCATGGATTTGCCATCGCATGGCCCGACCGCACCGGAGTTGTACCTCCCAATGATATTGACGTCATCATGGTTGCGCCAAAAGGATCCGGAGCATCGCTCCGCAGCATGTTCCTTGAAAACCGCGGCGTCAATTCCAGCTTTGCCGTTGAGCAGGACGCCACCGGACGCGCTCTCGATCGCACTCTCGCACTTGGCATTGGCATCGGATCAGGCTATCTGTTCGAGACAACATTCCGCCGCGAAGCCATAAGCGACCTGACAGGAGAACGCGGATCGCTCATGGGCGCGATACAAGGTCTGTTTCTCGCCCAATATGAAGTGCTGCGCGAACATGGCCACACCCCTTCCGAAGCA
>CAYTLU010000224.1:0-6263 GCA_964438665.1 uncultured Bacteroides sp. | reverse complement strand
AGCCATCTCCCACTTGAGTAGATTTACGGATCTGCTCGTTCATCGTTCCGGTTACCCGATCTGCTTGTTTTTTTGCATCGCTGACGATGCGGGCCACGCTCTGCTGACCACTGTGGACCGAATAAAAGATCCTGTTCGACGTATTATCCAAAATACCGACTCGGGCTTCATCTTTTATGTTTAGCAGATCTGTAGCCAAGACCGTTGTCCGTTTTTGTAAAAGTTTCCAATCCGAATCGGCCTTAATGAAGGCCTCGCCCTCTATTTTGTAGACCGAATATTTGCTTTGTGCCGCTGCTGGTGATATATACAATGCGCACATAGCCAGTAAAATAAAAAACTTTATCATGACCTGTTTTTTCTTTTATTTTTAAACCAAGAAACTATATACTCCCCGCTACTATACCAAATATCGTTGGCCACCAAACCTAAACTGACCATTAGCAGCGGTTTGGTGAAGTCCACACAGATGTGCTTCGTGATGAAGAGTTTGCAACCGCACAACATGATGCAATAGAGCAACATAAACTGAAACACACGGATCGCCAAATTGCCAAAGTTCTTTTTTTTCAGCAGGTTGTTTAGTACAACAACCAACATGCACAAGAGGATAGCAATGGTCCATTCGACGACCGTGTTCGATCGTCGAATGTAATTACCATCGAGGATAGTAGACAACGAACAGGCAAGAATCCGCACTCCCGGCATCTGATAATCCACGGGAGTGACATGCTTATCGGCCGGATCGTCTACGGTTCCGATTAAAACCACGCGTCCCGTCAGATCATTCTTGCGTTCCAGCACCTCGGACGGCCTCACCACCTCATACTCCCGTGATGGATAGTCGATTATCTCGAAGGTGTGAACTTTTGTGCGAATCTGCTGACAGACTTGCGGCGCGACATGGTGAGCTAAAGCCAGGGCGAAAGAGGGTATGGTATCTGTCAGCATAGGAAACTCGGGCCGAAACTCGCGGATTACACTATGTATGTTGTTTCCGGCGAGATTGACGGCGCCAAAGTTTTTGTGCGGGAGATCCTCATAAAAGAACGATCCCTCAACACGGTCGAAGTATTGTTGTTCTGGATCGTAGTGGAGATAGACGGGCAGGATCAAGTTATCGCAATTGCAGATGGCTTCGATCAGACGGTTGTCATCAGCCGAGGGGTAGTCGAAGACCACGTCGAGTCCGACGGCTCTCGGAGCGCAGAAATCAACCATCTCAATCACCTCGGCAATCTGCTCACGCGAACAGCTGTCGATGCTGACAATCACCACATCCTTGTCGAGCGTGGCAACGCTGCGGCGATTGGCCACAGCGAAATAAAAATCCGAGATCCGCGAATCCGCATCTCCTGTCGCCCCGTCGAAATAGGAGATCGATGAGATGTCGTAAACGATCAGATACGACAATGCATAGGCCAAACTTACAATTACGGTCGTGCGCAGGAGTCCACCGATGATTTTTATGTGAGCCATAGCGAGGTTTTGGGGTTCAAACTTGAAATTGCAAAGATAGAGAAAATCCGCAAAAATTGTACGGATGCACGGCAAAAATAACAATCCCAGTCCGAAAATTTATGCATTTCGATTCTGAAACTATAAAAATAGCAATTTAGCCAATGGATTTTGTCTGCTATTTTATATTTTTGCCCAGGATATTAATCTTCGTGCTATGAAAAAATTTTTATATTTGATAACTGCACTCTTTACTGTTGGTGTTGCCTACGCGCAGGATGCCACCTATTACACAACTCGCATCGCTCAAGTGTATCACGGCAAGCCCAAAACTGTCATGGATATCACCGAGAGCATGGGGGCATGCGTGATGGAATTTGACCAAAACGGGCGTATCATCTCCAAGATACAGGACAAGTATGATTATACCATCCTCTACGAGTGGGGTGAAAGAACGATCAAGGCCTCGGCTGTAAAGCCGGATGGGAGCGTATTCAATGTCATGGAGTTGTACTACGTGGAAGATGCCGACCATTTGTTGGTTGGCATTGGCGGAAACACATTCGATCATGTTTTCAACTCAAACGGCACTTGGAGCAAATTCATCCACACATATAATAACAAACCGAGTTTCATATTGCAATTCGAATATGCGGACGACAACCCCTACGTCTATGTCAAGAGCAGAACCTATAATGGCAAGGAATTAGTGTGTGAGATCGATGCAGAAGCCACTGAATTCGACGAGCAGGGCAATGTCACGGAGTTCGTTGAAACATTAAATGGGCAGAAAGTAACCACGCGCCGACAAATCATCTATTACGATGAAGAATCTGCTGATGCGGTTCAGACGCAAAACGGACAGGATTCCGATCTGCGCCGCGCCGCTGATTTGGCCTCTACGGCCTACAAGAATATGCTGATGACCAAGGACTATGCTGAAGCTCGCCGCTGTTTTGAGGCTGCGGCCCAAATCTACAAAGCCAAAAAGGGACCGGAAGATCAGAAATATTTGGAGTCCGTGTACGGGTTGGCTGATGCGTGCGAGAAACTCGATGACAACGATGCCGCGTTACGGTACTTCAAACTCTACGCCGAGCACACCCGAGTCAACCCTATGCGTATCTACCTTCGCATCGGCATGTTATGTAACCGAATGCGGAACTTTCAGGAGGCCGCTCTCTACTATGGCCGTGGCGTAGCTCTGTTTGAGTGCGGCAACGTGAAATGGAACAACGACGTGTCGAAATGTTACCACAGATTGAGCGAGGCGCAAGAGCGTCTGGGCGACTACCAAACTGCCCTTGCGACCGTCCGTCGACATATCAAAAGCGAAATGCAATACTGGGGTAATGGCAACAGTATGGTGGCTGCGACGAAGCGTGCAGCCTTGCTCTGCCACCGTCTTGGCGACGACAACCAGGCCCTGAAGGAATACGACCGATGTATGGCCCTACTGGAGGATATTGAACTTGGTAACAACAAACAGAAGAATCTCTATTATGCGGTTATCCTCAACGACCGTGGGTTGTCGCACATGGCACTATGCCGCTACGACGAGGCTTTAGCCGACTACCAACAAAGCCTTAAGATTCGCCAAGCGGTGCAGGGCATCGAAACCATTGATTATGCCGCAACTCTCAGCAATATCGGTTTGGTTTTCCGGGCCAAAGGGCAATACGACAAGGCTTTTCAAAGCCTCGAGCAGGCCTTAAAAATTTTCCGCGAGACTGTCGGCTGCGATAACACGGAGTATCTCTGCTGCATCGCCAATTTGGGGGAAGTCCACACCGTATTTGGCAACTACGACCAAGCCCTAAAGTATTGCCACGAGGCCCTTGACGGATTTCGCAAATACCTCGGCGAGCAACATTCTGATTACGCACAGAGCCTCAGTAATTTGGCTACCCTGTACGCTCTTCAGGCTAATTACGAGGAGAGTTTGCGCTGTTATATGGAAGCGGCCGAGATATTTGCACAAACAGTAGGAAAACAGCATCCGCTCTATTTCCGGACGCTTGGCAACATCGGCACCACCTATCTGCGATTGGAGAATCTCAGCAAAGCAAAGAAACAGTTGTCGAAGGCCTGCTCCCTTTGGCGCAAAACAGGGAAAGAGTTCCATTCCGATTATGCCCTCGCTTTAAACAGCCTGGCGACGGTTTATATTAAGGAGTATAACTTCCGCGACGCTCTGACTCAATATGAGAAAGCCGCCGAGATTCAGTGTCGCATGCTGGGACCCACTCATCCCGATTATGCAATAACAATGAATAATATATCCGCTACATATCAAGAGTTTGGCGACTATCGCCGTGCCATGGATTACTTAACTCGCTGCACAAAGATCCAAAGTTTGACCAAAGCGTTACCTCCTTTAGAAGCGGCAGTGCCCTGTCTGAATTTGGGCAGCATCTACCACGCATTGGGAAACTATGCCGAGGCCGAAAAACAGTATCGGCGTTGTGCGGATATCCAGTTAGAGGTTATCGGCGACCGACATCCCGATTATGCCAGAACGCTCAACAACTTGGGAGTGCTGTATGCTGATATGCAACGCAACGACGAGGCTGTTAATTGCCTCAAGCAGTGTAGCCGGATCTACCTCGAGATCTATGGGCAGCAATCCCCCCAGTATGCACATTATCAAAGTAATATCGCCGCCATCTATAACTACATCGGGTTGTGGAAGATGGCTGAACAGATCCTGTCGGAGGCGCGGCAGATCTATGAAGCCCTGTCGATGCAAAACACAGTTGAATATGCTTTGACACTGCACAAACTGGCCTATGCTTGCAGCGCTCAGGGCCGAGGCAAATACAGCCAGACCCTGAACCTCCAAAGCGCCGAAATTCTTCGGAAGTTGGTGGGAACGCGTCATCCTGACTATCTGATAGTCTGCAACGATATCGGATTGGACGCCCTGTTTGCCGGAGAATACTCCGTAGCTGAACAATACATGCGGGAAGTCTTGGAGGGGGTTCGCGGGAATATTCGCACCGATTTCACCTACCTCACCGAGCAAGAACGTCTTCTCTACTGGAATCAGAAGCAAGTCCAGATGGCCAACATCTTCGCATTGGGGGCTGGCCGGGTCAAAAAGCCGACCGCCCGACTAATCTACGACGCCAGCCTGCTCAACAAAGGGCTGCTGCTCAGCACGAATATCGCCTTGGAAACGGCGATTCGTGATTCCAAAGACGAACAGCTGATCGCCGATTTCAACGAACTGCGCGCGCTTCGCTACCGACTAATGAGAATCCACCGCGAGTCCCAAAGTTTGCCGAGCGTCAACGTCGACTCGCTCGAACGGCGGGCTACCGAAATGGAGGCGTCTATTCAGGATCGATCGAAGGCCTTCGGCAACTATCTGCGACATACGTTAGTCAATTGGTCCGACGTCCGCGCGAAGCTGACTGACGGTGAGGCCGCCATCGAGTTTGTAAGCTACGGCTTCAAGACCGACACGCTCTACGATGCGCTGATCGTCCGCCCCAATCGCTCCTCACCACAACACGTGCATCTGTGTTCGCTTAAAGAGTTGCGCGAGCGGATAAATAGCCCGCATGATCCGCAAATTTATCGCGATCCGCAATGCTTGAACAAGTATATATGGGAGCCTCTGGAACCCTACTTGTCCAATATAAAGCGCGTCTACTTCGCACCTTCGGGTGAACTGTACAATATCGGTGTGGAGTATCTGCCCACGCCCAAGGGGCAGAGGATGTGCGATCGCTTCCAGATGATCCGCCTCTCGTCAACGCGCGAAATAGTGCGTCCGAGTGCTAAAAGCGATTTCAAATCGGCCGCACTTTTCGGCGGTCTGAACTATAATACGGACATCGAAGACATGGTTCTCAATGCCACGGACTACGGAACTCGCGGAGCTATGTGCGATCGTTTCAACCGCGAGAACCTGCAGATTTCGGGGATCTGGAGTTATCTGCGCGGTACGCGTGAGGAGGTCGATCGCATTGCAAACATTTTCCCGACCGGCCACTGCAAGATCTCCAAGTATACAGGAGATGAGGGTGTGGAGGAGACCTTCAAGTCGTTGTCCGAGAAGGGTGTCGAGTTGGTGCATATCGCCACGCACGGATTCTACTTTCCGGTGGATAAGCCGTCTCGGGAGATGATTAGGTTGAACCGACTGCCTCGCGAGGACCAATCATTGCAACGGTGCGGTTTAGTCTTTACTGGTGCGAATCACATTTGGCTGGCTGATTCGGCGATTCCGGAGGAAATAGATGACGGCATTTTGACCGGTCGCGAGATCTCGTCACTCGATTTGCGAGGGAATGATTTGGTGGTTCTTTCAGCCTGTCAAACGGGTGTCGGCGAAGTTACGGGTGAGGGTGTTTTCGGTTTGCAGCGGGCTTTCAAGAAAGCGGGTGCGGGCACGTTGTTGATGAGTCTTTGGGAGGTCAACGACGAGGTAACACAACTGATGATGACTGAATTTTATAAGTCGTTAGTCTCCGGCAAGTCGAAACACGAGGCCTTGCGGCAGGCTCAAGAGCGGATTCGTGAGCGCACATTCATGGTTAACGGTGAAGAGCAGAGTGGCACTGATCCCCACTTTTGGGCAGCCTTCATCCTGATGGATTAGGCTCATAGCCATGTAATAGTTGTGTTTAGACAGTATATCAGTTATATACTCGTTGGTTGAATTAAAATTCGGGAGATTTATAAATGAAAAAGCTGCATATATCGCTGTTATTTAGCAAATTAGTTGTACTCAAAACGACTAATTACTATTGCCTTGCTTATGCGCAACTTCATCGCAAATTTCGTCAGAGCTCTTG
>CAYTLU010000223.1:0-2959 GCA_964438665.1 uncultured Bacteroides sp. | reverse complement strand
ACTGGCAATGTCGCTTGCGCCGATGCACATCACGGTCAATGCCATTGCGCCGGGCTGGATCCACGTGCGCGAGGACGAGGTGCTGCGTCCCGAAGACCACGCATTTCATCCGTCGGGTCGCGTCGGTACGCCCGAGGACATCGCCCGTATGTGTCTGTTCCTGTGCGAGCCGGATAACGATTTTATCAACGGACAAACGCTGACCGTCGACGGCGGTGCAACCGTCAAGATGATCTATCCAGAATAAATTATCCCTCAAGCCCCCGCATAAACTTAGAATTTCCGATCCCAAGATTTCATTTTGAGCTGCCGCGCAACACACGCTGCGGTTTTTATTCGTAATTTTGCGACATAAATTAAGAATGTGGAAATGAAACACATCGAGGTTGTTGCCGCTGTAATCCGGCGCGGGAATCGGATCTTTGCCACGCAACGCGGCTACGGGGAATGGAAAGGCTGGTGGGAGTTTCCGGGCGGGAAGATGGAGGCGGGAGAAACGCAGCAGCAGGCGCTGGCACGCGAAATCCGCGAAGAACTGGACGCCGAAATCGAAATCGGCGAGTTGCTGCGCACTGTCGAGTGGAGCTATCCGACCTTTCATCTGACGATGCACTGCTATTGGTGCACGCTGGCCTCTGCATCGCTCCACCTCAACGAACACGAATCCGCCCGCTGGCTCTCGAAAGAGGAACTGCACTCCGTTCAGTGGTTGCCTGCCGATATTTCGGTGCTGGATGATATTGCGAAGATATTATGCTAATTATACTATGCATTTGAGGATACCAATTCAACAATTTATTATCTTTGTGCAAATGTTCGTCTAAATGGTTGGTATCATATATAAATACGTTAGTCCAAACGGGAAAGTTTATATTGGGCAAACGACCCAAGAGAAACGCCGCCGCAATACATTTCTTAATATAAACAAATCTTACGGCTGAGATAAAATAGATGCCGCTCAACGAAAATATGGCCCGGAAAATTTTACTTATGAAGTTATATATAGAGCAAACTTTTCGACGAGCGAGGAGGCTACATTGAAACTTGATGAACTGGAAGAATTTTATATAACTGTTTATGATAGTTATGTAAACGGTTATAATATGACATATGGCGGATATACTACCCGTGGATTCCGTTTTACCTCTGAACAGATAGACCAAATGAGCCGTATGAGAATAGGCAAAAAACTTCGCCATAGAACTGAGGAAGAAAAAGCCATTCATAGTGCGATCATGAAAGCAAAATGGGCAAGTGATGAGTATCGGGCAAAAAGAAACGATAGTTCGGAAGAGCATCGACAAAAATTAAGCGAAAGCCTTAAGGGTGAGAAAAATGGAATGTTTGGTAAAAAACATACGGATGAAGCTCGAATGAAAATGTCCGAGTCGCGTTTCGGCGAAAATAATATATGGTTTGGACGCGAAAAGGATGAAATATATAGACTGAAAATTAGTATGAGTCTAACAAAATATCGCCAAAATAATCCCGTTTCAGATGATACCAAATCAAAGATTAGCGAATCAATTAGTGTTGCAGTCCGACAGTATTCATTGAGAAATGAGTTTATCGCGGAATTTACTTCGGCAACAATTGCAGGGAATAAAGTAGGTATAGATTCAAGTTGTATTATCAAATGCTGCAAAGGTAAAAGAAAAACTGCCGGAGGATATATATGGCGATACGCAGAAGAGCCTACCTATTCTGCAACATCTGATAATATGTTAGATAATGATGAATGGATAGATATTGCAGAGGCAGTAAGGCTGACAGGACGAGATAGAAATGTTATATACTATCATATGAAAGTCCATAATGTGCCGTCATTGAAGAATGGGCGCAAACGAAAAATATCTAAATCTGCATTGCTAAACATATTAAAGTAGATGACTTTTACCATGATAAAAATCTGCAACAGACGTCCGACGGAGGGAATGAAGGTCGAACGGCAGCGGAGACTGCCGTTTATGACTTTCTGGACAGCACGGGCGTTGAATATATGACGTTGTGCCACCCGGCGGCATTTACGATGGGGGGGGGCGGTCCGCAAAACAATAGGTGCGCCCGTTCTCAAAAACCTCTTTCTCGCCAATAAGTAGCAGACGCTCTTCTTTCTGCTGATGATTCCTGCCGACAATCCCTTCAAAGCCAAATACCTCTCGTCGCAACTCGGCTGTGCACGCCTCTCGTTCGCATCGTCCGAAGCGATGTCGGAGCTGCTCCATATCGCCCCCGGAGCGGTCTCGCCCCTTGGGTTGATTCACGACAAGGCGCACCGCGTGCGGTTGATTGTCGACCGCGACCTCGCCGCGACTGACCGCTACGCCTGCCACCCCTGCGTCAATACCGCATCGGTAGCCCTGTCGCTGCGCGACCTGCTCGAAAAGGTCATCCCCGCAACGGGCCACACCTTCACCTGGGTAACGCTCCCCACCGAGACGGACGGGGCGATTTAATCACAAAAGAATCGGACAGATGCGGTTATCTCACTGCTCGTATAAATAGCAGCCGTAACCATAAAGAAAAAGCATATTACGGCTGACTAATGATGATTTATATTGGCCGTAACTATATTTTTTTATATATTTGTGGCTGAAACAATACAACGCTATGGCAACGTCAATCATCGGAAGAAAGCAGGAGCGAAAGGAGTTGTTTCGCTCGCAAACAAAAACTAAAAAGGCGCTGCATCTGACCATGGTGACTACATACGGGATAAAGGAAAACCCATATTCCGGTATGGTACAGAGTCAGGTTGTTTTAGACGACCTGTTTGAATAGACTATTGAAGAGACAGATAATACCCCTCGCTGTGCAGCGAAGGGTATTATCTATTGTGCAGAAGCGATTTACTCTCTATTGCAACTATCTCACCACCTGCGTAAACTCGGGTGTGCCGCCCTGCGGAACAACCACATAGATCGTCGATGACCTTTCGCTGCCGTCGGGGGTCTGCGAC
>CAYTLU010000222.1:0-2496 GCA_964438665.1 uncultured Bacteroides sp. | reverse complement strand
ATATTCGTCTTGAATTGGTGACCGGCGGGCGCTGATTTTATCGGCTTTGTCTGGAATGATGTTCACCGCCGTCACGCGGTTGTGCTGCGTCAATAACGCTGCTGTCGAGAGTCAGACATATCCCGTGTCGGCTACTGCGATTCTTGTTGTTTTTAATGGTTTTATTTGGCTATTATCGTCCAAAATGTCTGAAAAATCAAACCTATGTCGAAGAAGAACGAATGACGTTCAATGTATTCGAGATTTAGGCGCAGTTTATCCTGCATTACCACTTCGACATAATATTTGTCGGGGTCGTCAGCCTGTTCGAGCAATTCGTTTTCGTTGCGATAACGAATCGATGCCATATCCGTTATGCCGGGTCGGACATCGAGGACATGCAACTGTTCGGCGGTGTACATATCCACGTACTTACGTACCTCGGGGCGAGGTCCTACAAGACTCATGTCGCCGATGAAAACATTGATTAACTGCGGCAGTTCGTCGAGTTTGTATTTGCGGATGAAATATCCCGAACGTGTTATACGTGAATCGTGACCGCCAACGGTAATCAATCCCTTTTTGTCAGAACCAACACGCATCGAGCGGAATTTGAACAGGCGGAAATTCTTATTGTTGCGTCCGACACGCACCTGACGGTAGAAGACCGGTCCAACGGAATCGCATTTTATCCAGACTGCCAATACCAGAAACAGCGGACTCAAAGCAAGCAGTCCGAGACCGCTTGCAACTACATCGAAAATACGTTTCAAACGAGATTGTTATTTTGAGATTATATCGACAAAATTGGATATGACATATTCGACATCTTCGTCGGAAAGGCGCGTATGCAACGGCAATGTTATCTCGTTGCGATATTGGTTGTAGGCATTCGGATAATCTGCAATATCGAAACCCAACGACTTGTATGCCGTCATCATCGGCAGCGGTTTGTAATGGACATTGCAGGCTATGCCGCGTTCCGCCATCTGTTCTATGACATTGTTGCGAAATTCGACGTCTTTGCCGAGCAGCCGTACGATATAGAGGTGTCCGCTTGACGAATTGCCGCCGCTGTAATGATTAAGAACCTGCACGTTGCAGTTTCTCAATGCTTCGTTGTAACGCTCGATGATTGTGCGGCGGCGATGCAGCAGTTCGGGATAACGTTTCAGTTGCGCAAGACCGATGCCCGCCATGACGTCCGTCATGTTGCACTTATAGTACGGAGCGACAATGTCGTATTCCCATGCGCCGAGTTTTGTTTTGGCAAGGGCATCCTTGTTCTGACCGTGCAGCGAAAGAAGTTGCAATTCCTTGTAGATTCTTTCATTGTCTATACCATCTATCGTGCGCCATGTCAATGCACCGCCCTCGGCTGTTGTCAGATTCTTCACGGCGTGGAACGAGAATGAGGTGAAGTCAGCTATTTCGCCGCACATCCTGCCTTTGCGCATAGCACCGAAAGCGTGAGCAGCATCAGCGAGAACGATAACTCTGCCTATTGCCTGCTGAATGTCGTTCGACGGGCTGAAAAGTTCTTTTTTCGACTCGACAATCTCGAATACTTTGTCATAATCGCACACGACGCCGCCCAAATCGACCGGTATTACGACTTTGGTGCGTTCGGTGATGATGTCGCGCAATTTATCGTAATCTATTTCAAATGAATCTGTGGCGCAATCGACCATACGGACCGTAGCTCCTACATGGCAAACAGAACTTGCCGTAGCAGTATAGGTATATGCCGGTACAATTACCTCGTCACCCTCGCCGATACCGAGCACGCGCAGAGCCAGTTCCATACATGCAGTTGCCGAATTGAGACATATGGACTTTTCGGTATGGCAACACATCGAAATCAACTTTTCGAACTCTTTCGTTCGCGGACCGGTCGTAATCCAGCCCGAGCGGAGAGTCTCCGCTACCTCCTGAATCTCCGCCTCCGACATGTCGGGAGGAGAAAATGGTATGTTTCGTTTTGTGTTCATAGTTTTGACTTAACCACACGTATTACTTTCTCGACACTTTTCATCTCGGCGATTTCTTCCGGCTCGAATTCCATATCAAACGCCTCCTCAAGTTCTACAATGAGGTTAAGATGATGCAACGAGTCCCATTTGTGGCAGTTGTTTTGGTCAGTAGCCGGAGTAACATCTTCGGTATTAAAGACGTTTTTCATTATTTCTATTATTCTTTCTTCCATTTTAATTGATTTTTATGTTATAATAATCAGGGATTTCGACAGGTTCTGAAAGATGAAGTTCATATTGCTTTAAGTCCGCATTTCCGGAGACAAGAGAAAATCCAAGTTTATCGTAAAAATCTGCCACTTGCGCGTTTTTAGCTGTTGGGATATACGTGGCCTTAACTTTGGCTATTCCACTTTGATTGAGCAGGTTCAAAATCGTCTTGACAAAGGCTTTTTCAATATCTTTACCAAGTATGCGGCAACTCAGCAGCAACGTATCAATTTCGGCTTCATTTCCTTCATGCTTTATGATGATCTCGCCGGTA
>CAYTLU010000221.1:0-3678 GCA_964438665.1 uncultured Bacteroides sp. | reverse complement strand
CATCGTAGAATACGCCGCCGACCGACACATAACGGTCATTCCCGAAGTGGATCTCCCGGGGCACATGGTTGCCGCACTGACGGCATATCCCGAGTTTGGATGCACCGGAGGACCATACGCCGTGTGGCAACGCTGGGGCGTGTCCGATGATCTCCTTTGCGCAGGCAATGACGAGACGCTCAAATTTATTGACGAGGTTCTCTATGAGGTTGCCGACATATTCCCATCTGAATATATCCACATTGGCGGCGATGAATGTCCCAAGACCCGCTGGCAGCAATGCCCCAAATGTCAGGCGCGAATTAAAGAACTGGGACTGGTGACCGACAGCCATTCCACCGCCGAACAGAAATTGCAAAGCTTCGTCATGGAGCATGCCGCCAACACCTTGGCCAAGAAAGGCCGCAAAATGATAGGATGGGACGAAATTATCGAAGGCGGTCTGTTTCCCGGAGCTACGGTCATGTCATGGCGCGGAGTTGAAGGCGCACGTGAAGCGGCAAAACAAGGTCACGATGCCATCATGACCCCGACCAACTACTGCTACTTCGACTATGCCCAGTCACAGGACGCCGGCAGAGAGCCTCTTGGCATCGGCGGGTTTGTCTCGGTAGCAAAAGTCTATAGCCTCGAACCGACAGAAGCTCTGACACCGGAACAGGCAAAACACATTTTAGGCGCACAGGCCAATCTCTGGACAGAATATATCAGCACGCTTCAACACGTTCAATACATGGAGCTTCCGCGTCTGGCTGCGCTCAGCGAAGTGCAATGGCTCGAACCGGAAGCCAAGGACTACGACCGCTTCACTTCCCGACTAGTGCGCCTGATCGACCTCTACCGCGCCCTCGGCTACAACTATGCAAAACATGTCTATGACATTCAGGGCGGACTGGTGAGCGATACCGAAAGCCGCGCAATCGTAGCCAAACTCCGTACAATAGACAACAGCCCTATCCACTACACTCTCGATGGCACTAACCCGACTGCGGATTCGCCGCTCTACACCGGACCGGTAAAGATCAACCGTTCGGCGACATTCAAAGCCGTTGCCATCCGTCCGACAGGCCACAGCTACATGTTTGTTGACAGCGTTTCTTTCAACAAAGCCACATCATCATCCGTAACACTCGGATCTGCGCCCCATTCACGCTACACCGCGCCGGGATCACTTCTGACTGACGGACGCTTCGGACGCTCCAGTTTCAACACCGGAGAATGGATGGGCTTCGAAGGCACTCCCCTGATTGCCACAATTGATTTAGGCTCCGAACAGGAAATCTCCAGCGTCAGCCTGCGCACACTCGTTGACGGACTCAACTGGATTATGGACACCCGCGGAATAACCATCGGAATCTCCAATGACGGCGAAAACTTTACAACCGTAGCCGGCGAGGAACTGCCACAGATGACCGACTACGTGTCAGAAATAAAAAATCATGTTCTGGACTTCACTCCGGTCAAGGCGCGCTACGTGAAAGTGACAGCGCTCTGCGAGGACGTCCTGCCCGAATGGCACGGCGCAGGAGCAGGTAAACCCGGATTCCTCTTCGTCGATGAAATCGTAATCAACTGACCCCCACCTCCAACTCTACGCTAACCTTTAATAACGCAAGCCCAGCTTCTACCGTTCAAGAAGTTGGGCTTACTGTTTGTCTTTGACAATCCCCCCCTGCTCTTAGTTGTTTTTTGGTGGTACGCAGATATTAATTCACTCTGATTACTTTAGCTGAGGCATTATCCATACCCGGCATCGTAAATCCTATTGGAGCATTGACGTATGTTGGATCTGCGATAATATATTTATGTCCATCCAAAGTAATATAGTCCCCATCTACCGTATTGTCCGAATATTCAATCGCAGCAGCCAGATGACCGGGATAATAGACCAACAGGCACTTCAATCCTAAAACATCACGGACAAGTCGAGTAAGCAATATCGCTCTATCTTCACAATCACAGCAAGGGTAGTATAACGATTCCTCTGAAAAGAATACTCTGTCACTTCCCCACACCACATCATCTATTTCGTATTTAAGACCTGTTTGAAGTGTGTTGAGAAGCATATTGGTGGCTTCAAGCTCAGACTTTCCATTCAACAGTTCCTTCAACCTCGGATACAATGATTTGGTGATATTATTGTCCATAGGTGTATTTGCATACATCGCCCAGCGAGTCATAATATTTCCATCTAACGCTGATATTGGATATGTTGCATAAAAATCCAAAAGGTTTTTATTGACAGCGATATCCAACCTCACATCCGGATATCTGTCTGATGAAATGCTCCTATAATCGGATTTGTCATATGCGAACTGCTGATTGGAATTGACAAACAGCGACAAGGATTTTTCTTCCGGGAATGCAGCCTGGCAAATATACAACCTGTCAGGCAGATCGCTTAATCCATAATAGCTTTCCCCATCAACATCAAATGATGGCTTTTCATAGATCAGATGCTTGCTTGCAAAGAGCATATATAATTTAGAGCCATCAGTAGCGAGTCTCATTTTATAACCCGACTGCAGATATAGATATCCCACCAATAGCTGAGCCTCATTGAATTTACCGGGATAAGCTTCTGTTGCGATTTCATTCAGCATCTGAAGGTATGCCCAATCACTTAGGTTTCTGTTTTTGCGAATTTCAAGACAGTCCAAGATCAGATTGTCATTTTCATCTGTGGATAATTCTTGAAGCATTGAAGAAACAGATGATTCATCAATGCCACTCAGCATAGGAAGATTTGATTTATCCAATCTAACCTTATCGGATGTGCCGAAAAATGAGAAGTTAAGATAAGATGGAACAATAACCGGAACTTCCTCTATGGGTTCTACCGGTTGTGGCTGAGGTTCCTCAATGACCGGCTCTACTACTTCTTCAATAATGATGGGCCTATTCTCAATCGGCTTTTCGTTGCCATCATCCATGATTACAGGAGGAATAGGTTTGGGATTCGGTTTCGGCACAGGCTTGGTTTCCTCAAATTCCTTCCAAGGATTATTCACAAATTGGGCAAACTGTTCCATTGACTGTCTGCGGAAGTTGTTGAAATCATCAGTCATGGAATTGACAAATTCATCCATCTCGCTACGCAACTTACTCGTATCTATTTTTTGGGCGTGGCAAATTGTCACACTGCAAAATGCCACGCCCAAAAATGAGAGAAATCTATGTTTCATCAGATTGGTCTATTTAGTACGTCATCCAGCATTTCCTTTAGTTCATCACCTTTCATTTTAAGTTCCTGCTGAAGCGCTCTTTTAAGCCTGGCTGACACCTCTTTCTTATCGAAAGCTATTCTTACCTGCACCTCAAAATTATTATTTGGAAGAACACGATAAATTGCCAATACCGGGATAGCGTTAGAAAGAGATTCATGAACAATGGCTTTGATACGCTGGTTGTATTCTTCAACAGTTGTTGCATTGACTGCATTTTGTTGAGCATTATCCAATGCCCCTTGCATTGCTGCAGCAATCTCAGTTTCAAGCATGTTCGCGATTTCTACCTGAGCATTCGACCGTCCTGCAGCGTAGGCTGCGTTATACGTTCCCGCTGTTGAAACTCCGGTGTGCTGGATGAAACGCTTGGTGGGCGCTCCACTTTCATCACTCATAATTTCCGCACTGAGAAACTGACTTTCGGTTATTTGCTGCTCAATGGAACGCTCTC
>CAYTLU010000220.1:0-17012 GCA_964438665.1 uncultured Bacteroides sp. | reverse complement strand
GTGGAGGATTATCGGCTTCTTGCCTCAAGCTATGGGCAGACCCCATCTATAACATCGGCCGGAAATGCGGCGCTCTCGGGCGCTACGGTGTCATGAGCTTCAACGGCAACAAGATGATCACCACCTCAGGCGGCGGGGCTTTGATCTGTCCGGATTCCGAAGCGGCCGCACGAGTCAAATTCCTTGCCACTCAGGCGCGCGAAGACCGGCCATATTATTATCATACCGTCATTGGCTATAACTACCGTCTTTCAAATATCAGCGCCGGCATCGGCTGCGGACAGATGGAAAACATTCACGAGCGTATTGCCCGCCGCCGTGCCATCCACGCACTGTATCGCGAAGGACTTGCCGACCTGCCGTATATAACCGTTCAGGACAATCCATCGCAAGACTACGACTCCAACTTCTGGCTAACCACCATACAGATTGCCCCTGACGCTCACGTGACTCCGGATCAGATGCGTCTGCGCCTGCTGGAACAGAAGATTGAGAGCCGGCTTCTGTGGCGGCCGATGCACATGCAACCGATATTCGCCGATGCGCCATACTATGGAGCTTCTGTCGGAGAAACGCTGTTTAACCGCGGCCTGTGTCTCCCATCCGGATCATCGCTGACCGATGAACAGATTGCCCGCGTCATCGACGTGCTCCACAAATAAGCGGCTACACATTGCAGCAATGGCAGGCGTCCATTTCCAACAGACACCTGCCATTGTCATGTATTGTCTCTAGTCTGCGTTTATCGTCCGATTGCTATTTTAAAGCTCCGTCCATCGACCCTGACTATATATAGTCCGGATGCAAGATTTGTTGAGCGGGTGACGCGACCCATTATATCATAAACCGCCATCTGCCGATATTCTCCGTCAACAACAATATTGCCTTCAGCCGTTGCATATACATTGACTTTGGAGCTGCCTTCTGCGGCTACGTCATCTATTCCGGCGGCAAGATTGTTTGTGCCAAACACCGCAAACCCGCAACCGCGCAACGAGACTTTCCGCGCCGATGTTATAGATGGCGTCTGCCCATAGCTTGAAGCGAGAAGCCGATAATCCTCCACCGGGAAAGACGCCTCTGATGGCAGATCTATCGACCGGCTGTAATTGTTTGTATTGGCGTTAACAAGCAGCACAATCTGCCTGTCGCCATTGGTCAGCACGATATGCCGGTAGGCCGAACTTGGATCATAATCACATCTCATCACCGTGTTGATGCTGTCTGTAAACATATCCGCATTATTGTTACGGATGGCTATCAGTTCCGCATAGCTTTGCTTCAATCCGGCATTATATTCATTGTCCAGATAGCTCCACACAACATTTTTAGGCGATGTGTCATTACCGGAATCGGTCTTGGTGGTCTGGTCTGCCCCGAATTCCTGAAATTGCCAAATCATGTGAGCGCCCGGCGACATCAGCATCTGCGCGGCGGCCGAACCCAAACGGCGCATCTGCAACTCCTTGCTGTTTTTAATGGTTGAGACAGTTGCCGAGGATGTTGCAACGGCATAGGCCAGACGTTCCTCATCGTGACTCTCCATGTAGCTGACTGTCGAACCCCAGTAACGTGAATAATCCAGCGGAGCATAGAACCGATTCAGATTGGCTGCTGCATTGACCCCCTCGGCATAATTCATCGATGGGCCGTTGATATTCGCCCAGTTGATCTCTCCATCGAGAGCCATAGTATTCTCTTCTTCGGCAGTGGCCAAATTTTCATTAATGAAATAGGCGTCCGGCTTGACTGCCTTCATTGCAGCATGGAGACGTTGCATGCGGTCGATGCGTGTCTGATTGTAGCGGTTGGTGTTCCCATCCGTCACTCCGCTCCAGCCATTGGTCGTGGCATTATAGGTCGCGCCGTAACTGTCACTGTCGCCCAGACCTTTCACCAGATCAAAGCGGAAGCCATCTACATTGAACACCGTAAGCCAATATTTCAACGCATCGACCCATTGCTGCTCTACGAGCGGATTTTCCTGCTTCCAGTCGTTCAACACACTGTAGGCATGCGGCGCAGATGCGTTATAGAACGGATTTTCCTCAGGAGAATAGAGCTGATACCACGGATGGAGACCATCGCTTTGGTTGAAAACAATATCAAGGATCACAGCCATTCCGCGGCGGTGACATTCATCAATAAGTGCGCGGTAATCATCCGGCGCGCCGTATGCTTTGTCAGGAGCAAAATAGAAATTTGTGTTATAGCCCCATGAATTATTGCCGTTGAACTCCATAATCGGCATAAGCTCAATGGCATTGATTCCGAGACCCTGAAGATAGTCCAGTTTCGACATCACGCCGGCTACCGTACCCTCGCCATTTGCCGCGCCTTCAGTCCCGGTAAAGTCGCGTATAAGCAACTCATATATGACAAGACGACCGGGCTCTACCCCTTTGAAGTCCGTTATCTGCCAGTCGTAGTCATCAGAACTGCTGTTATAGACCGCCAATGGCAGTCCTTCCGGCACGAGCCCCACCGGATATGCGGGCATATTCGGAAAAACGGATTCGGGGATATATTTGTCGCTCCACGGATCAAGCACAAGGCGGGCATAGGGGTCGCCAACCGCACGTGTCCCGTCTGCGAGATAATAGTATATATAATCGGTGTCTGCGCTCAGACCGCTGACCGTTGTCCAGAAATAGCGGTAGCCGTTATAGTCCTGATATTTCATCTGCAAATCGGCGTTCACCTTATAGTCGTTCCACGATGGCACAAGCACCATCGACTCTTTTCCGGGTGCTGCAATGCAGAATGTCACTGTTCCGTCTGCATTGGCGACAGCTCCCATTTTCGGAACTCCGCCGGGATAGTTCTGCCGAACCGATTCGCCCAGCTTCACAAGCGTCAGCTTTGATGTTACGGCTGCTCCGCCGGATGTCGGCGTTGCCTCGGCTACAATTGTATAAGAGCCCACATCCGTAAAAGTTTTCTGACCGGACACTGTCATCGTGTTGTTGCCGGTCGCAATGGGTGAAGACGCCTGGCCCTCGACATACAGTTTGATATTGGCATTGGCCGTAGTATTGACCGTCAATCTTACCGGATCTGACGTGTTTATCACCGTTCCTGTCAGGTCAGAACTGACCACAACCTGAAATCCCGCCGGATAGACAGGCACGGAGATGTCTCCGCCGTTTTCCGTCTTGCCCTCCGGCGACCCTGTTGCCGTGCGGAACACGAACATCAGTTTCTCCACAGTTTCATCCGGATCGGTAATTCCATAATAGGAATCTATTGATGGAATGGTCAGCGTCCATGTGTCAGTCCCGGCGTAAGTCATCTCATATTTAGTTGAGTTGTCGAGCCATGTCGGGGCATATTTCCAATCGCCGAGATTTGCACTCTTGTTTGTAATGACACCGGTATGGGCATAGACTTTTGTTGAGGAATTCAAGCCTGACAGCCCTTTGTTGCCCTCATTGGCATGATAAGTGATGACGATGTTGCGCGAATCGGTCTGCACAATTGCCGGAGAGGTGGTCACGATCTTAGCGGACGCAACAAAAGCGCACAACACCGCAACAAGCGGAAGTAGAATTCTTTTCATTTAGTCAGTAAGTCTGTAAAAGTATGATATAAAAATTGTTTCTGCAAAAATACATCTTAATCAGAACAATTCAAAGAGCCGCTACCGTTTTTTCAGCAATCGGCATTGCGTCAGTCCGTTTTTCGGTCTTTCACTACGAGAAAAGGGCTTCCGCAACTAGCGCAGAAGCCCCATTCAAATACCTGATTCCAACCGCCTTACTTGGCTATCAGAAGGAAATAGTTCTTTTTACCTCTTTGAACAAGTATGTATTTGTCGTTCAACAACATGTCAACAGTTGCCGGCATATACGGATCGGCGATCTTTTCTTTGTTGACACTGACACCGCCGCCCTGCACCATCTTGCGCATTTCGCCCTTGGATGGAAACACAGCTGCTTTATCTGTCAGCAGATCAACGAGCTTTATTCCGGATTCAATATCGACCCGGGCAACATCAAATGTCGGCACGCCCTCCATAACCGCCAAAAGGGTTGCTTCGTCAATGCGGTGAAGAATCTCTCCGGCCTTGTTGCTGAAAAGTATCTGCGAAGCCTCTACGGCTGCCTCATAATCCTCGGCGGAGTGAACCATAGTCGTGATCTCCCTGGCCAGCCGTTTCTGCAGCGGACGCTGACCCGGATCTGCCTTCTGCTCAGCTATAAGAGCCTCAATCTCTTCCCGGCTGAGTTCGGTGAAAATCTTGATATACTTCTCGGCATCGGCATCTGAGACATTCAACCAGAACTGATAGAATTTGTATGGCGATGTGTAGCGCGGATCAAGCCACACGTTTCCGCTCTCGGTCTTGCCAAACTTGCCGCCGTCGGCTTTCGTTATCAGCGGGCAAGTGAGGGCATACGCCTCTCCACCAAGTGTGCGGCGGATCAACTCCGTGCCGGTAGTGATGTTGCCCCACTGATCCGAGCCGCCAAGCTGCAGACGGCAGTTCTTCTCCCGATAGAGATTCAGGAAGTCATAGCCCTGCACCAGCTGATAGGAGAACTCCGTGAACGACATTCCCTGCTGGCTCTCGCCCGACAGTCGCTTCTTGACCGAATCCTTCGCCATCATATAATTGACTGTTATATGCTTGCCGACATCCCGGATAAAGTCCAGAAACGAAAATTGCTTCATCCAGTCATAGTTATTGACCATTTCTGCCGCATTAGGAGCATCGCTGTCAAAATCAAGGAATTTCGACAATTGTTTCTTGATTGCTTCCTGATTGTGGCGGAGCGTCTCCTCATCCAGGAGTTTGCGCTCCTGGCTCTTCATCGAGGGATCGCCGATCATTCCGGTTGCGCCGCCCACCAAAGCGATAGGCTTGTGGCCTGAGCGCTGGAAATGCTTGAGCATCATGACTCCTACAAGATGCCCGATGTGGAGACTGTCGGCCGTAGGGTCTATGCCAAGATACGCCACTGTCATTTCTTTCTTCAGCTGTTCTTCTGTGCCGGGCATCATCTGATGGATCATGCCGCGCCACGTCAATTCTTCTATAAAGTCCATAGGTTATAATTGTTTCTTGAATCTGTCCGATCATGCCGCCGGTCTGATGCGCGCATAACCAATTGCAAAATTACACATAAATTTCGCAATATGAAAACATCCAACAAATCCATATTGGGTATGACAAGAATATTTTGTAGTTTTGCAACGTGAAACAACAATCATTCTTCATCCAATAGAACGTTAAAACAATCATGCACCGCAACACTCACTATACGGCTGTAATTGCTTGGGTGATTATCTTTTTTGCATCAGGATTTACAGCTAACGCCGACATAAAACTGCGACCATATTTCAACAAGCCAATAAGACCGTCCGACTCTATCCGGCTGGCTCTCATTTCAGCGGATACGATCCCTCTGGTGGCAGACAGCATGATCTGTACGACTGATTCCATCGCTGATTCCATCGACCTGATCCCGGTGACGCGCCATGAGCCGTTGCCGGCCGCAAAATATGGCAGTCCAGCCGTTTTCAGCGAATATACGCTGCTTGACAGCGTGACTCTTGCCGACGGCGTCTCTGAAAGCCGTATGTTTCCAGATATATACAGTTGGCTTGACAATTACGCCTCCGGCGACCTGCTTCTTAAAAACGCCCGACAATCCTTTCAGGTCAACAATCCACGCATGACCAGGTTTTTCAGCAGCGATCTTCCGGAAGTCCCTAAAAAATACCGCAACTATGTCAACAATCTGACAACTCGCATATCGCTTGATGATATAAAAGTCGATGACAAAAGCATTCCGGGCGTGGGCAGCAACATCGAACGCAAGACGTGGCTGCACACATTCGATGCATCCCTCCAGTTCTCGCAGGCTTACATATCCCCAAACTGGTATCAGGGCGGCAACAATAACCTCAATATGATCGGGCAGCTGATCTACAATGTCAAACTCAACCAGAAATTCCATCCTAATCTTCTGTTTGACGCAACCGTTTCATATAAACTCGCTCTCAACAGCGCGCCGGACGACAGCATCCATTCGTTCAACATTTCCGAGGACATTCTTCAGGTAAACGCCACATTCGGTCTGAAAGCCATCAAGAAATGGTATTATTCAGCCAATCTCATGTTCAAGACTCAGATTTTGGACAATTATCCGACCAATTCGCGAAAAATGCAGGCGGCATTCCTCTCTCCGGGAGAACTCAACCTTGGTTTTGGTATGACCTACAACACGACCAACAAAAAAAAGACAGCTTCTTTTGGTGCGTCAATATCTCCACTGTCTTGGAACTTGAAAACGTGTACTAACAGCAATGTTGACGCTGTCTCCTATGGACTTCTCCCGGGGCGGAAAACAAAAAACAAGGTCGGTTCGAGCGCCGAATGCATATTTGACTGGAAGATTGCCTATAACATATCTTATCACTCCAGACTATTCCTCTTCACAGACTACGATTATGCCTACGGCGACTGGGAACACTCGGTGGATTTCAATATCAACCGCTTTCTGTCAACACGCCTCTATGTCCACATGCGCTACGACACTTCGACTCCGACAATTGCTGACACCAATTGGCATAAATTCCAAATGAAAGAGATATTCAGTTTCGGAGTCGCCTACCACTTCGGGACAATATAACATCAACATTCGCATCATGCGCAACCCGGCAACCATCATATTGCTCCTACTATGCATGACGGTCTCTCAGGCAGAGCCGAAACTGATAAACGATCTTCCGCCCAGGGCTGAAACGATAAAGGATTTCAGCGCAGGTGTGATGATGGCGCAGATGTCAGAACTGGCGCTTCACCGCATCGAAGGCATCTGGCAATTTCCTTCAACCGGAGTCGAACTGGCTATCATAAGAGAAAGCATCTCTTTATCCGAGGTTGAGAGTAAGCCCATTGTCTATCGGATGATTATCGTATCATCTCCCGATCGTGCAATCCGCCCCGGAACGGTCATGGGGCTGATAACTCCGGCTGCAAAAAGCGGCGAATATGATGCCAATATCTACACAAAAAATATCGGCTCTTTGCTAACCATCCCCAAAAAATTCTCGTTAGCTCTGGCTGACAACGATTCTTCGCTGGAGTTCAAGAAAAATCGCAGCGCGTTCAGCGTCAATCTCTGGCGGCTTCTGCCTTATCTTTGGCGCTATACCATCCACCCGAACAAGCCAACCCCCGAATCTGACGGTTGTATCCGTATTTTCCCGGATCCGCCGCTGCCTCGCGAGCCTATATATCTTTAACGCATGACCACGAAAATCATCATATCTGCGATTCTGCTCATCGGCTCTTTATTTGCAGCATCGGCTCAGCGCACAATCAGGAAGGGGCTTAAAGCATCCCCTGAAACCGTTTCGCAAAACGCGCCTGACACATTGCGCCATGATCTAAGCCGGAGAATAAAAATATCGGGATATGACAAGCCGCTGAGATCCGCGCTTGAGACCATGTTTGTCAGCAACCTGACTGACAGCACAATGTCATGGATTCAGCTTGAACTGGAATACCGCGACACGCATGGCCGCATGCTCCATAGCCGCACCATAGGGATCGACTGCGACATCCCCCCGGAAGCCACACGCCAGATATCAGTGCGGTCATGGGACCGACAGCAATCGTTCTATTATCGGCGATCGGCAAAGCCACGCCGCAACGCTTCAGCAACGCAATATGACGTTGCTTGCACGGTCAAAGGCATAGTATTGAGAGCGTCCGAGACCGACGATATTGTTATTGACGAGAGAAAGTGACATCATGCAACATTCCATTGACCATATAACGCGCCGACTCTCCATCCCGAAAGAGATGGCCGACACTCTGCGCGCTGTCATGAAAAGACGGCATTTCAGCAGAGGAAAGATAGTCAATGACATGGCAAGCCTGCAAAGAAAAGCATACTATATCACCAAAGGAATGGCGCGTGCCTACTATATTCTGCACGGACGCGAACACACCTACACGTTCTCTTTCGAAGATGAGGTTATCACCATTCCGCGCTCCCTGTTTAGAATCAAGGATGTCATTCCGGCGATAGAATTTTTGGAAGAAACCGATGTCCTGGAGATCTCCCATGATAAAATAGGTGAAGTAATGACGGATTTCTCCAAAGAACATCTTGCTGAGATTTCCTCGTTCATGATTGACAGACTGCTCGAACACGCGCAGATAATCGAAGAAAGGCTTCTCGTTTTCCAGTCGATGGACGCCGCCGAACGCTACGAATGGTTCATCGGTATGTATCCGGCCATACTCGAACGCGCCACGATCACGCAGATAGCCTCGTTCTTAGGCGTCACGAAAGAGACGCTCTACCGCATTAGAGCCGGAAAATACAGATAGCTGACAGGTATAACTATGGAAAAAAACAATGAACATTCTGCAACCATCGCCAACGGCAGCATGACGAACAATAACAAAAGCAGCAATGGCGACATCAAACGCCTTGGAAGCGGCAAGATCGGCCGTCTGCTATGGGACTACAGCATTCCTGCGGTAGTCGGAATGGTTGTCATGTCTCTCTACAATGTTATCGACCGCATATTTATCGGTCAGGGCGTGGGACCTGACGCAATCACCGGACTGACCATCACATTCCCCGTGATGAACATTTCCGCGGCTATCGGGGTGCTGATCGGTGCCGGATCAAGCGCAAAGGTATCAATCCTTCTTGGTGCAAAAGACAAGCGAGGTGCAGAAATGACTCTTGGCAACTCGCTGACGCTCATCATTGCAAATGCCTGTATCTACCTGACTCTGATGCGCATCTTCCTTGACGACATCCTCAGATTGTTCGGAGCTGACGATGCTTCCCTACCCTACGCTCATGACTTTATGGCATATATCCTTCCCGGCATGCTGATAATGAATATCGGCTTCTCGCTCAACAACGTAATGCGTGCATCCGGCTATCCGCTCAAGGCGATGATAACGATGTTTCTCGGGGCGGGATGCAACCTGATTCTGGCTCCGATATTCATTTTCGGCCTTGACATGGGCATCAAAGGTGCGGCAATCGCAACCGATATATCGATGGGGATTTTTGCAATCTATGTCCTGTTCCATTTCTGCCGGCGGTCAAGCGAAGTGCATTTTACAAAAGGTTGCTTCCGGCTTCAGCGGCATATTATAACCGGCATCATTGGAATCGGCGCGGCTCCGGCCCTGGTCAACCTTGCAAGCTGCTTCATCAACATCATAATCAACAAAAGCCTCTATGCCTATGGAGGCAACAGTGCAGTGGCGGCCGCAGGCATATTCACCACCTACACATCGCTGATCTGCATGACGGTTGTCGGGCTGTGTCAGGGAATGCAGCCGATCGTTGGCTACAACTATGGTGCCGGCAATCTGCATCGACTGAAACATGTCTATTGGCTGACCGTTGGCTGGGCTACGGCCATTGTGTCTGTCGGAGCAATATTCGGCCTCTCATGCCCTCGGCTGATAGCACGCGCTTTCACCACCGATCCGGGACTGATTGCGGCCACCTCAAAAGCTTTCACAATAGCCATGCTATGCTTCTGGGTTGTAGGATTCCAGATCGTATCGACCACATTTTTCCAGTCGATCGGCAAGGTTTGGCAGTCAATCTTCCTCAGCCTGACGCGCCAAGTGCTTTTCCTGATACCACTTCTGCTTATCTTCTCCCACTTTTTCAAACTTGAAGGTGTATGGTTGTCATTTCCTGTATCCGACATCATTGCCACGGTCATCACCGCAGCCATGATCTTCTTCCAGTTGAAAAGCATCGACCGCCACAACGCCGCAAACATGCCATAAATCCCGCGCTTCTCTTTCTCTGGTAAACAACAGCAGGAATCCATTCCGTCCGGAATGGATTCCTGCTGTTTATTCTGGAGACTCAGATGGATTTACTTGCTTGCGATTGAACAGCTGACTGTCAAGCGGAGACGTCCTTTGGCACGGCGGCGCGCCAATACCTTGCGTCCATTTGCCGTTGACATTCTTTCGCGGAAACCATGCTTATTAACTCTCTTTCTGTTAGAAGGTTGGAATGTTCTTTTCATTGCCGTATCTTATTTTTCGTTTCTAATATTCACAATTCGGAGTGCAAATTTAATCAAATTTTTTCATCTCTCCAACATTCCTTCCCACATTTTTCCCAAAGTCGCCCAAAAATAGTAACTTTGCAGTCGCAAAACAGGAAACTGATTTAACCTGCTGTTTGATGACTTTTTGGCTTTGGTTGGCATCAGTTCTGAATATAACGTTTTTTATCAGTTAAATATGATTTCAGTAAACAATTTAGGCATACAATTCGGCAAACGCGTTCTTTTCCAGGATGTCAACATGAAATTCACGCCCGGCAACTGCTATGGCATCATCGGTGCAAACGGTGCGGGAAAATCAACCCTCATGCGCATTCTGAGCAACCAACTCGCCCCGACTCACGGCACAATCTCGCAAGGACCCGGCGAACGAATGAGCGTTCTCGAACAGGACCACTTCAAATTTGATGAATTCACCGTAATGAACACGGTTCTGCAAGGACACACCGTGCTATGGGACATCATGCAGGAGAAAGACGCCCTCTACGCTAAGGCCGATTTTTCCGATGCCGACGGCATACGCGCTTCCGAACTTGAAGAAAAGTTTGCCGAGCTTGAAGGTTGGAATGCCGAAAGCGATGCCGCTGCATTGCTGAGCGGTCTTGGCATAAAGGAAGACAAGCACTATATGCTGATGAAAGACCTTAGCGGCAACGAGAAAGTGCGCGTGCTTCTGGCAAAGGCGCTCTTTGGCAATCCCGACAACCTGCTTCTCGACGAGCCGACCAATGATCTCGACCTCGAAACTGTTGCTTGGCTGGAAAACTTCCTCTCCAATTTTGAGAATACGGTTCTTGTAGTGAGCCACGACCGCCATTTTCTGGACGCCGTTTCGACACACACTCTCGACATTGACTACAACAAGGTGTCTCTATTTGCCGGCAACTACAGTTTCTGGTATGAATCCAGCCAACTGGCTCTGCGACAGCAGCAACAACAAAACAAGAAAGCCGAGGAAAAGCGGAAGGAACTTCTGGAATTCATACAGCGTTTCAGTGCCAACGTATCCAAGTCGAAACAGACCACTTCCCGAAAAAAGATGCTTGAGAAACTCAACGTTGAGGAGATCCAGCCATCATCACGTCGCTATCCGGGCATCATTTTCACGCCGCAACGCGAACCGGGCAACAAGATTCTCGAAGTCCACGGACTGACGGCAAGCGTTGACGGCGATGTGCTGTTCAAAGATATCAACTTCCAGGTCGAGAAAGGCGATAAAGTGGCGTTCCTCAGCCGCGACCCTCGCGCTATGACTGCCTTGTTCGAGATCATCTCCGGAAACCGCAAAGCCGATGAGGGCACTTACGACTGGGGGCAGACAATCACAACAGCCTATCTTCCGCTTGACAACTCATCATTTTTCAACACCGATCTCAATCTTGTTGACTGGCTGTGTCAGTTCTCCGATGATTCAAGTGAAATATACCTGAAAGGATTCCTCGGAAAGATGCTTTTCTCCGGCGAAGAAGTGCTGAAAAAAGCCTCTGTCCTTTCCGGCGGCGAAAAAATGCGCTGCATGATAGCCCGAATGATGCTGCGGGATGCCAACACCCTTGTGCTGGATTCTCCAACCAACCATCTCGACCTTGAATCAATCCAAGCGTTCAACAACACGCTCCAGGCATTCAAAGGCAACGTTCTCCTGTCGTCCCACGACCATGAGTTTATCCAGACCGTATGCAACCGCATAATCGAGCTGACACCCAATGGCATCATTGACAAAATGATGGACTATGACGACTATATTACCGACGACCGCGTTGCGGCTGCACGTCTAAAACTCTACGGCGAATAACTCCCAGAACCGAATTATTATGGTAAAACATGTAGTAACATTCCAATTCTCAGGCACTCCGGCACAACGTCTTGCCGTTGCCGAGAAATTTCGCGATGCTCTCATCGCTCTGCCCGAGCAGATCGATGAGCTGAAAAGCATTGAAGTGGGAATAAACGAAAACCCCTCCGAGCAGTGGGACTTGGTGCTTGTCGCCGAGGCCGAAACGCTCTCTGATGTAGCCATCTACTCCGCCCATCCCGCCCACCAGGCTGCCGTTGCGTTAATCGCGCCCTACAAATCGGGCCGTGCATGCGTTGACTTCACTATCTGATCCCACTGCGGGACATCCGGCAGAAACTCATAAGTCATCCGCTCATAGTCCATCCGACAGCAGTAATGACACATGCCGTTGCTGACTGCCAGATATCTCGCACGCAACACCATAGCATAGCGGGCAATCTGGTCAAACGTTCCCTGCGTGATATTGACATCCGGGGCTTTATATTCCACGATCATCAGCGGTCGCATACTGCCGTCATACACAACGGTGTCACATCGTCTTGATGTGCCATTCAGACTGATCGACACCTCGTTTGCTATTCGCCCCGACATATATCCTTTTTCAGCCACAAGCATGCTGACAAAATGCTGGCGCACCCACTCCTCCGGCGTAAGCGCAACATGCTTTCTCCGCCAACGGTCATAGACCGTCAGCCTGCCCATGCAGTCACGGCGTATGTCAAGTTGAGCCGGAGGCAAATTCAAGATTGCAATCGGTGAATGATGTTCCATAAGCTGCCAATCAATCTTCAAAGATACTAACTTCCCGCCATCGGCGCAATTTTAAGCATCGCCATCTTGCAGCAATCTCTTTTATTTGCTATTTTTGCTATCGGTTTGCAGTTGAACCGACCCCAAATATGCTTCAATAACATGGCAGCAAGCGCACAGACACAGACATACGCCGAGATACTACAGGCAATCGCCAAGCGCCAACTTGCGCCTGTCTATATTCTCCACGGCGAAGAGAGTTACTTTATTGACCGTCTTGCAAAAGCATTCGAGGAGCTTGTGCCGGCTGATGAGCGCGACTTTAATTATTACGCGCTCTATGCTCCCGAAATCACGCCCGAGGTTGTCATGTCAACATGCATGCGGTTTCCGATGATGTCCGACCGCCAGGTAGTCATTCTGAAAGAAGCGCAGGCTGTGCGTGCCGACATCATCAACAAACTCCACACTTATTGCGCCAAGCCTAATCCATCGACGGTTCTTGTCATCTGCTTCCGCGGCGACAAAGCAAAAGGCAAGGATCTTATCGCGAAGGCCAAAGCCGGAGGTGCTGTGTTTTTTGAATCCAAAGCATTGACCGAGCGCAACATCGATCCGTTCATAACGCAGTTGGTCCGTGAAAAAAAACTCAACATCGAGCCTAAAGGACTCTCAATGCTACGCGACTTTATCGGAACGGATGTTGCAAAAATCTACAATGAAGTTGACAAACTGGCCTTTATACTCGGGGAAGGCGCGATGATCACACCGGAGGCAATCGAACGGAATGTCGGCATAAGCAAAGATTTCAACAACTTTGAGCTTGTCGATGCAATCGCGGCAAAGGATTCTGCCAAGATTTTCCGGATCATCAATTATTTCCGCAGCAACCCCAAAAACCATCCGGCCATAGTGACCGTCTCAACCGTATTCAACTATTTCTCCGGTCTGCTGGCCGCGCAATTCAGCCGTGATAAGTCGCCCAACGGCCTGATGACCGCATTAGGGATAAAATGGCAGAGCCAACTCGGCCGCTACACTATCGGCATGCGCAACTACAACGCCTACAAGACCATAGAAATCATTTCGGCAATACGCGATTTTGATGTCAAAAGCAAAGGAATCGGCAGCCGTCAAAACGAATTTGACCTATTGCACGACCTGATGTTCCGGATTCTCACCTGTTCCGGCAAAATCGAAATCTAACTTCGGCTGACCCCAACCTCGACCGAATCATTTGATCCGGAACATGTAACCCAACGTGATTTCAATCGAATTTCCGCGCGAAGCCGAAAACTCATCTTTCTTCCTCGCCGAAAATATGTTTCCCAGCCCATAATAATAACGTCCTTCAAGGAGTATGGAATGTTTCTTTTTCAAGATAAGCTCAACCCCGACTCCGCCAAGAATGCCATAATCAAACTTGTTCTTTATCGGCATTGACATTTGGTTGACATGACGGTTCTCGATCGGGAAACCCTCAACCGCTCCGGGGTTGTTATAATCGAAATTTGCCGACACACTGCTGCCAATCATATACCCTACCGATGGGCCGAGATTTACGAACCCTTTGAATTTGTCTGAGCCAAAATAGACATGCGTCAGAAGTGGAAGCTGGATATATGTCAGAGTCCGGCTATATGCAAATGTTGTTTCGTCAAACGATTCCTTCCATCCGCGTTGCTCGATTTTCAACTCGCCTATCAGACCGAAAAACTTTTCCTCCGTATATCGGGCGGAAACGCCTACTGTCATGCCAAGATTCATCGACTGCTCAATTCCGGGGGTAAAAGCCATCTTGGATAATGTGACTCCACCCTTGCCGCCAATATCGAAGTGCGGCTCATAGGTTCGTTGCGCAACCGCCATGAATGACGTTGCTGACAATAACAGCAGCAGGGCTGCCAACCGTTTGACCGACTTTATAGCATCCATTATATGCCTAACTTAGTCGTAAACTCGCCGGGAGCAAAATTAATCATAAACATCTCATTGTTGACCCATCCGCCATCCGGCACGCGGATAAAGTCGAACGCATTCTGAACCCCATTATATATTGGAGTAAAACGGCTGAAATCGCCGCCGTTGGCCGACAACGCACCGATCAGGAACATCCCTGTGTCAAAGCCATACGTTCCCTGCTTGGGAATCTTGTCCTGAACCTCTATGCCATACCAATGCTGAAACTTCTCCTGAAGTTCATCCTCTTCGGCATTATTCTCAACCGAATAGAATCGCGAGAACACAAGCGTGTTTGCCTCATGCAGCCGTTTCACGTTGTTTCCACGTGCCGTAAGCCACTCCGAATATCCCCAAAGTGATGGCCCGAACCACTCCGTCCTATTCTCTTTATCCTTAACTATCGCATCGATGAATGTCTGGAATTCTGACATATTGGACGAATTTGGAATATATGCGTAGGTCTCGTCTGCCGGAAGTTTTTCCAAAGTCACCGGTGAGAGTTTCTCAACATATTCTATTTCATGATATTTACGGCCGATTTTATTCAACTCCGCCTTAAACAGTGCCACATATTCCGCTTTATCATCCTTCCCATCCTTACGCTTTATGAACACAGGCGTCACATTCGGATATGTTCCGATATAATATTTTATCGCCTTGCCATACATCGTGTCGTGAGGGATATTTGCATGCATGACGTATGGATTCGTCAGATAATCATCATCCTTGACAAGAAACAGATTCAGCATGTTTATTTTATGCTCCAAAGCATACTTTGAAAATTCCGACACATGCGATGCCATATCAGGGGCTATTATCAGATTGGACGTCTTAAGATAACGGTCTCTCAATATTTTAGCTACCACTTCATCGGAATTCTTGGTGTCATAGGTCAACAGACGCACCGGTGTGCCTTGCGCACGCATGCTATCGACCGCCAGAACAAAACCGCGATAAAACTCTATCGCACGTTCTGCACGCGCATCCCGCTTGCCGCCTGTGTTAAACGGCAACGCTATCGCTATAACCATCGTATCGGATGGGGCAACGACAACCGGACTGTCATCTATCAGATCATCAGACGGCAACTCGGGTGTCTCGGGAGTCTCAGGCGTCTCGGCTATTACGGCAGGCTCTTCCGCATCCTCCGGACACACCTGTGGAAGCGTTATTGTCTGTCCGGCTTCATATCTCGCCGCATCAAGCCCCGGATTGGCTGCAAGAATCTGTTCCACGGTGATGCCGTATTTTCTTCCTATCTGATAAAGCGTCTCCCCCTGAGCAATCGTATGGCGGTCGGATGACAGAACCTTATCTCGGTCTCCCCCCCCGACATCAGCCACTTCTTTCTTGACTGACCCGCCTGATCGGCTCACATAGACAATCTGACCGGCTTTCACCCCATCGCGTGCCGACGGATTAAGCTGATAAAATTCGTCTAATGTCATGTTGAATTTCCGGCTTATGCCATATCCGGTCTCATTCTTCTGAACCATATAGGTTATTGATCCGGCAGCACTGTTGCCCTCATCCTCTACCGGGAAAAGTAACGTCTGATTGGCTTTCAATCCATCTTCCACCGATGGATTAGCCTTTATCAGCTCTTCTCGCGTTATTCCGAACCGACGGCACAACGAATAGACCGTTTCCTTGGGCTGCACCTCATAATAGTAATATCGCTTGCCGTTTACAGTTTTCACAGGCAGATCCCCTATCTCAGCCATAACGGACAGCGCAACGATGGCTGAAACCAACAGGAATCCGATCCTTTTCAAACAGTGTATCATCTTTATAATTCTATAAAAACCTATTTTTAGCACATACGGACTCCGGCCCATAATGCCTTGCAAAGATAACTCCTTTCAACCACATATGCAACCCCATTGCCCCCTCGCGCATCACCGCTTTTGCAATTCCTTCTTGAAACTGCGATCCCTCTAAGGCTGTGTTGTAAAGAAGTGACCCCCAAAGTCTCATATTCGACTTTGGGAGTCACTTAATAATTAAGGTTTTAGACGTAGTCCCTTTTCAACTGATTGCAAAAAGGGTGCATCAGAATATTGTCACTTCTTCCTTCCAAAAAGGCTTATGTGGTTGCGGCTGTCCTTGTGGCGTTTATTGCCAACACCAACTTTGTTGTCGGCTGCCGACGCAGAGGCGTTTGAGAGCCCATCGTATAAATAGCTCACTGTATATTCATTGATGTAGGAATTGTGGGCAGACTCATGGTGAGTTTCGATGCTCTCTCTTTCAACCAATCCTTTGGAATTGAGTTCATAGGTGATTAAATCAGTATCCAACCCTAACACCTGAGTATCGGAATAAAGTTTTGTCTCAGTTTTTGAGGGATATTTTGACGGACCTTTGCCGAGAAGTCCAACATACATGAAATCCTCAATCCAATCGTGGACTCCGATGTAGC
>CAYTLU010000219.1:0-6098 GCA_964438665.1 uncultured Bacteroides sp. | reverse complement strand
AAGCTAATATTATTAACGCGAGTTCGGGATAAGAGATTGGTTTAAAAAGGTTCAAAAGAAGTCTTACCCTGGAAAAAGTGGCCTCTTAAACATAGTCAGAATGGACACAGAAAACAATCAGAACAAAGAGCCGAAAATGTGGATTGAAAGACTTCCCGATTGAGACTATGACAAGAGACAATCGGCGAAAAAATGCGAAAGTCGGCGAAAAAATGTTGCAAAATTGTCGAAACCGCACCAACCCCCAAAATCGTCAGTAACTATTCAGCGGACACACTAAGGCACACACATAAATGTCTCAGTTCCGTACCCGACGGTTCTGTGGCATGTTTTGTTTAGTATTTACCATCGTCTCTTTGTAAGAGATACTTTATTGAGTACAAATATACGCAAAAAATCTGATATTGTGCATATTATCTTTGGGGATATTTATACGTCCAATCAAAAATAATCACATTTGTTTTACAACCCCACAAAATCCGGTCATTCAACCGCCTGATTGTCAACATTGTAATGCGCGTCATTATCTCTTACAAAGAGATTTGGATGAAAGACTATGATAAAACATAGGAAGAACGTGCTGTTTGGGACGTTCGGACGGGTTTATGAGCCTGAGTTATTGTAGTATAATCATCCGATGATATGTGAATTACAATAATCCTTTAATAGTATATAGTTTTCATGGATAATAGGTGGGATGTTGCGCGAGTTTTCGCAGTTCGTAATTGTTTTACGCATATACGTTATGAGTCAGGCGCTTAAATGCATAAGCGTTGTGACGATAAATCATAACAACGCCAAAGGGCTGAAACGTACATTGGAGTCTGTAACGGCGCAAAGGGCATATCTTCCCGATGCTGTCACCCTCGAACATATCATTGTTGACGGCAACAGTACTGACGAGTCGCTCGCGTGGATAAATAGCGACATTGAATCCAAGGTGATTATCGTACCGGCCAAGGGTGTTTATAACGCCGCAAACGTAGGATTGAGACAGGCGTCGGGCGATATAGTCGGGTTGCTCCACGCCGGCGACATATATACAACCGACGAGGCGCTGTCAATCATTGCCGGCTGCTTCGAATCCGATTCGTGCCTCGATTTTACGTGGGGCGACGTTACCATAGGCCACCGCTACTACCGTGGCAAAAATTTCAGCGTCAAAGGACTCACCACCGGTTTTGCGCCGCCGCATCCGTCGTTATACATACGTCGAGCGCTTCTCGACACGGTAGGGTACTACGATGAAACATACGAGAATGCTGCCGACTTCGACTACTTTGTGCGAATTGCCTTACAGTCATCGCTGAAGGGCATATACATTCCCGGCGCAATGGTCGTCATGGAACCCGGCGGAAAGTCGCAGACGTTGCGCAGTCGGTTGTTTATCAACAACCGTGAGCGCCTTACCGCCTTGCGTCGCCACGGGCTGAAAACATCACATCTGAAGCTTTTGGTAAACTACAAAAATGTCCTTGCGGGCTACCTTTGCTCACACAAGAAAGTCGAGCATGGGTTATTTGTTTAGTATGGCGGTGATGGTGGTGAGGATGTTGACGACGGTGGTTTTGTCGGGAACGGGGATGTTAAGGCTGGTTTTTCCTGTTGTCGGATCTTCGCGAACGAGTACGTCGGCCAGCGCTTGAGCACCTTGGGGATTGCGCAGCACGTCTGCTATCTTACCGAGGAAGGCCATTCCGCCGGCAACGAGTTGGCGCATTTCGTCGGGCGTTCCCGGCGTTTGTGTTGTCGATGTCGGCTCTACGGTTTGTTTATCGTTGACGGTTGTTTCGCGTGGTTGTTCGATTTGTTCGTGTGAATCGGTGTCTGACGGCTGTCTGTCGGGCTTCTCTGAGTCGGGTTTTGGTGTACCGGGCGACTCGTTAATCATGTCGTCAACGACTTCGATAATCTTATCAAATTTCTTACCTTCGATAAATACGGCATCGTCACCGCCGTCAAGTATGCCGGCAGCCAAATTCGATTTGAAGTTGAGCGTCGCCAACATTCTTTCTTCGATTGTATCGCGTGCAATCATGTTGATAATCTGCACCGGGTTGTTTTGTCCGATGCGATAGATGCGAGCGATGCGTTGTTCCAGCACTGCCGGGTTCCATGGTAGGTCTATGTTAATAAGCAGTGAGGCGGATTGCAAATTGAGCCCGGTGGCACCGGCATCGGTTGAAAGGAAAATTCGGCAGTCGGAGTCTTCGCGGAATCGGTCAATAAGGCTTTTTCGCTTGGGCGAGGGTACGCCTCCGTGCAGGAAACAAAAGTCAATTTCTTCTGCATCAAGTTGCTGCGCTAAAATGCGAAGCATCCGCTCCCATTGGCTGAAGATAACGACTTTTCCTTCATCGTTTGACAGCAGGTTGGATATTATGGCCATCAGTTCGTCGATTTTTGTGTCGTAACGAGACTTTTGGTCGAGGACGAATGTGCTGTCGCATACCATTCTCATCATTGACAAGTATAGGAGCAGGTGTTTTCGGTCTTTTTCGCTGAGAAACCTTTGTCGACGCCATTTAAATATTAGTCTTGCTACCTGACTTTGGTATTCGTCGTGTTGGGCACGTTGTTCTTTGGTAAGTGGCACAAAAAGGTTGGTATCGGTGCGTGCGGGCATCTGGAGCTTGACATCGGCTTTCCGTCTACGTATCATGACGTTGCGTAATTTGTCGGCAACGGCATGGAGGTTGCGGTATCCGGTTATTTTACCCAGGTCGTCTTTTAGTGTGGTTTCGTCGTTGAATTTATAGAGTGGGCCGAGGAGGAATTGATTGACGAACTGGGTGACGGAATAGAGTTCTTCGAGCTTGTTTTCGAGTGGCGTACCCGAAAGTGCCAAAACGTACTGAGACCGGAGCTTGCGCAATAGCTTGCCCATCTTGGTTTCTCGATTCTTAAGGCGCTGTAACTCATCGTATATAACCATATCAACATCGGGGATAAAACCGGCTTGTATGTTGTTGGCCATAGAGTGGAACGAGCAGATTTTGTAGAAGGTGTCGGGACTATTAATAAGGTCACGTCGCTTTATAATATCGCCTTCCACAGCGATAGCGGTGGAGTTTGTGAATCGTTTGATTTCGGAGAGCCATTGATATTTGAGCGATGTGGGGCAGATAATCAACACCGACTCAACAAGACCTTCGCGTTTAAGTAGTTCTGCCGTAGCCAATGCTTGAACGGTTTTACCCAGACCCATTTCGTCGGCGTTGATAGTACGTCCGCCGGTGAAAGCAAACCTCACACCGTCGGCTTGATAGGGCAATAGTTTGGTTTTCAGCAGTCCGTCAAAGTCAGACTTGGCGTACGTATGTTCGATAATCCAACGGCGACGAATCGTGTCTCTTGCTTCGATAACGAGATTTAGTGCATCTGACTCCCATTCGAACGTCTCGTCCAATTGATGTGCGCGACGAATAAATGCGGATGGGTCGCAGGCTGAGTCGCGGATAACGTCCTCGTCATCAAAATATTCGTTGATAAGGGCGGCAAATTCGGCTGAAACATATAGCCCTTTCCGAATCTTGATTTTACGGTCGTCTACATAGTCAACATAGACATAGGTTCGGTTTGGAATCGGCCATATACGTGTGGCATAACGACCGTTGTCGGCCATAGATATGGCTTCGATATGTTTACACGTTCCGAGCCGGTTGGTTTTGAAGTCCATGCATTCGCACCTGTTTCTATTTGAGCCTTGACCGAAATAATCAACGCGGTACTTACCGCCACTTTTCGCGCTCGTAACGATAAAGGAGTCGCCCGGATGTTGCGGAGGTCGTATGCCAAAAGGCTCCTTTGTTGCGGCGTGTTTGCGCAGTTGGCGTTGCCAGTTCTCCAATGACATGTTTTCGGGGCAACGTGACACATTAACTCTTTCGGCGGCTTGTTTGCCGGCATTGCGATTATTGGCCATAGACTTTTTATAGTTCACCTTGACGAATGATTGGATAAGTTAGTTAGTTTTTGTATTATGCGAATAAAGATGGAATATCAGCTATTGTTTTAGTCGGCTGTTTATTTTTTATCAAAATTCGGAAGTATGGGCATTTCCCATTAATAGCAAGGTCTTTACCGTCGTTGCCTTTTCTAAATCTGATAATTTCAAACTGTGATGGATTGTATTTATGCAAAAAAGTGATAGGAACGCCAATAGCTCCGTCATAATCCATCGGTATATCCTGAGTTTTGTTAACATTGATGCCATCGTAGTTGTCGAACTTAGGATATAAATCTTCGTTGCCTACGTATAGTTTTGTCAGAGTCAGCAGGTCGTGTCTTGTATGGTTATCCAAGTTGGTGAGCCATAGACAATTGTTGGTAGCAATAATTCTATCGCCCATGCTTGATATGTGAGTTTCTGTACCGTACATTTCATAATAATCAGGCACTTTAAACCCGGATATTCCTCTGCCGAGGTGGACTCCCAACCATATTTTATTTGATTGGATTAGGTGAAAGATTTCTTTATATGTAATTGCATTGATATTGCCGATGAC
This sequence comes from uncultured Bacteroides sp., assembly GCA_964438665.1. Classification (GTDB taxonomy): domain Bacteria; phylum Bacteroidota; class Bacteroidia; order Bacteroidales; family Muribaculaceae; genus Paramuribaculum. The sequence continues at coordinate 1,590 of CAYTLU010000219.1, read as the reverse complement.
AAGGAAGTCTTTATTGAATTGTATCAATTGAGCAATAAACTCTCTAAAGAGGGAGAATGGAGGGTTAGTAACGACAATATCCGATTGTTCCAAGAGCGAAAGACATTCCCGGCTTCTGAAATCGCCGTCACCATTAAATGTTTTAATCGGAATCTCATGGAAGTCAGATTCAACATCGTCGATAGTACATTCTATATAACCGCCATGTTCAGATTCTGTTTCATTAAATAGATTTTGAGTATTAGGCACATAGTACGAAGCAATGAGTTTCTTTAACCCTAACTGTTTGAAGTTCTTAAAGAAGTATTTGAAGAAATTACTTTCTTTGGGATTATCACAATTGCAATAAACTATTTTTTCGCGAAAACAGTCCTTATAAAAGGCTAATTCGCGCTCAATATCTTCAAGCAATGTGTAAAACTCATCGCTTTTGGAACTTTTTGCCTTATGTAGAGTGTTATTAGTTACTTTTCGAGCCATATACATAGTGTCTTTATTTATTCTGAACCTGATAGAACAAATCGCTATATAGAACCTGTATAGATGTCTTGGCAATTTCTAACATAATATTAAACATCTGCTCGGCCGTCCATCGCTTCCCATTGCCTTGAGTGTAAATAGATGCAGCTTGGAGCATTATAGTTTTGTCCTTGTGATGAACGAATCTGTTTTTACATAAATTTGTATTTATAGGCATTCCATAATTTGCAGCCGTTAGACGGTCTAATCGGTTAAGCATACCGGAATTATATTCAAGGACAACGACTCGTCCGTCAGGTCGAGTAATACTAATTGTTTCCGTTAGGAAATTTGAGCCTTCAAGGAAAAGAATATAAGGAAAGTGGGATTCACCTAACATAAAGTTTGCTATTTCGGAAATGTTTTTGTGAGCTCTTTCAATAGCATTTCCCGCAACCATTAAATCTTGGTCATTATTCTTCCCAACTAATTTTCCTGCCAGTATGTTTTCTATATCTTTCCCTTGATGTTTAGCTTCTGAGACCAAAATGACGCGCCATACATCATTATCATCTTTGACCTCTATTATACCACCATCGGGGATAATGCTGGAGTTAGGCACAAATAGTGTTTGGCCTAATTCTTTGTCAACTCTCTGTAGTGCCGAATTAATTTCGTCCTTGTGGATGTTATCTCTATATCTAAATGACAATGTGGGGAAATCAGATTTTAGTTGAAATAGAACCATATGCGATACTTGCCCGACAGTCATGTCGTGCAGTCTTGCTTCTTTCCCAAATATACCAACGACACCGTGGGAGGTTTTATGTTGGTGGGTTAGTCTTTTTGATTGATCCTTTTCTGCCATATTAAGTATTAAAAAGATAAGAAACGAGTTTAAAGCCCGGTGTTATTCCCACTCGATGGTTGCCGGCGGTTTCGACGAGATGTCGTATGTTACGCGGTTTACGCCGCGGACTTTGTTTATAATTTCGTTTGACACTTTAGCGAGGAACTCGTAAGGCAGGTGCGCCCAGTCGGCTGTCATTGCATCGGTCGATGTTACGGCGCGGAGAGCTACGGCGCGTTCGTATGTGCGTTCGTCGCCCATTACGCCAACGCTCTGGACGG
>CAYTLU010000218.1:0-2560 GCA_964438665.1 uncultured Bacteroides sp. | reverse complement strand
TGTCTGCTCCGGCTTCTGCACGCCATGACGGATCGAGATATGTGGAGCTGCAATGCCATGAATGGCTGCAGGACGCGACTGCGTCTGAGGTCGCGACATCGGTTGCCGTGACTGATCCGCAACCGTATCGGTCCGCGGTTGGGCGGAAGCCTGCGACTCCGGAGCGGCCGATGTTACCGCGGCCGGAACTGAGGCCGGCTTGCGGGTTTCTTGATCAGCTGCCTGGGCAGACCGGGGAGGCATCCCTGAGGATTTGGCGGCAATAGGCTTTAACCGCCCCTCTCCGTTGCCGTCGTTATTGGGGGAGGGGCTGAGCGGTTGGCACAGTTTGGCGAGAGTAAGCTCGATAAGGAACTGCTTGTTGGATGCCACGCGATAGTTCAAATCGGCATCGTTGCAGAGCGACATTGCCCTATAAATGAATTCGGGAGAGCATTTGGCAGCAATTGCAGCAAGCTGCTTCTTCACTTCCTCTCCGGCTTCTATCAAAGGGAAGGTGGCCGGATCACGCGCCACCATCAAGTCACGCATATAACCGCCAAGCCCATTGATGAAGAACTGGGAATCGAAGCCATTGTCACGGATCTCCTTGTAGATGGTCCATGACCGAAGCACATCTCCCGCCAGAACAGCATCCAGCAGACGATGGTAATAGTCATAGTCAAGGACATTGAGATTATCAATCGCAGCCTGATATGTTATGTTGCCGCCGGACGATGCAGCGACCTGATCAAAAATCGAGAGCGCATCGCGCATTGCGCCGTCAGCTTTCTGCGCAATGACATTCAACGCGGCAGTCTCTGCGGTTATACCTTCCTGACTCGCCACATAACCCAGATGTTCGATCATGTCCTGAATCGTGATGCGATGGAAATCATAGATCTGGCAACGAGAAAGAATCGTGGGTATGATTTTATGCTTTTCGGTGGTGGCAAGAATGAACACAACGTAGGATGGCGGCTCTTCAAGCGTTTTCAGGAAAGCATTGAATGCGGCCTGCGAAAGCATGTGAACCTCATCGACAATAAACACGCGGTAGCGTCCCTGCGATGGCGGCACCTGCACCTGCTCTATCAGCTGACGCATATCATCGACACCGTTGTTTGACGCGGCATCGAGTTCGACAATGTTCATTGACGTGCCATCATTGAACGCGCGACACGATTCACATTCGTTGCAAGCCTCGCCATCGGCAGTAGGGCTCAGACAGTTGATTGTCTTGGCAAAAATACGCGCACACGATGTTTTGCCAATGCCGCGCGAGCCGCAGAAAAGATAAGCATGCGCCAGACGCTGCGTTGCAACAGCATTTTTCAGCGTGGCTGTCAAAGCCTTCTGCCCCACTACGGAAGCAAAGGTCGATGGCCGGTATTTTCGTGCGGAAACTAAATATTTTTCCATTTGAGAGAATTGGGCAATTAGATTTCAAAGATAACATTTTTCCGATTGATCTGCAACCCCTCATCCACGTTTTCCAACGCAATCGCATCAATTTTTCATCGGTTCGATGTCCCCATATCCGGTAGCGTCGAGGCATGCCTCGTCCGAAAACAGCATCGCGAGTGGCATCGCGAGTGGCAGATAGTATATTTCTTTGGATTTCAATATGTTTTTGATTGTTATTTGGAAATTTGGCGGTGTTTTGTTTGGAAATTTGGCGGAGTTTCGTTTGGAAATTTGGCGGAAAACATGATGGATTCAGGTTGTAGTGCGGGGGTCAGAGAGACGGTCGCGGAGCGAGCGGAGGACTTCGAGAAGGGATTTCAATGATGGATCGGATAGCAGTTCGGCAGCGGCATCGGCCATTGATGTGAGATCGGATTTCTTGTGGGCGTTCTCCATTACGCTCTTCGCTTCAATAAGGGTCATTGCAACAGCGCCAACGGTGGTGAACAGGGGAAACACAGGGAGATGCCATCCCATAGTGGATCGAAGCGAGAGCATCGAGATGACGAGAAGAAGATCAACGGCAGAGAGGGCTATAAGCGTCAGGAAGTAACGCAGCAGTTTATCGACCGTACGGCGATATCCGCGAGAGGTGCGCTTTACGCCCATCCGCGCCGCCTTACGCAAAGCACTGACCAGATCAACCACCGTGGCAACCATGACGGCGAAAAAGTCGAGCAACAAAATGACGGCCACCCACAGCAATGTGGCCGAAGTTTCAGAGGAGATGACAAGTGTTGTATTCATAACAAAGCGGAGACAAAATGATTGACTCCGCAAAGTTATGCCATCAAGATGGGCAAAAAGTGCAAATCACCACATCTGTCAACGAGAAAATTCCATCAATCGGCTGAGATATTTGCCGATTATGTCAAATTCGATGTTGACGCGCGTTCCCGGTTCAAACGTGTGGAAGTTTGTATGTTCGTAAGTATATGGAATTATGGCTACCCGAAAGGAATCACGCTCCGAATCGCATACGGTAAGGCTGACCCCATTGACCGTAACCGACCCTTTCTCAACCGTGACATATCCTTTGGCTGCCATCGATGAATCGACATCATAGCGGAACTTGTAATAGTGTGAGCCGTCAACCTCCTCAACGCTCTCACAC
>CAYTLU010000217.1:0-3219 GCA_964438665.1 uncultured Bacteroides sp. | reverse complement strand
TATAAGGTGCGCATCGCGCGAGCCGGCAATAAACTTGTGTTGCTGCTGCCGTCGAAAGACATCATCTATCGGTATCCGTATCTGAATATAAGCGGTGTGAGGTATTATATTGTCGATTCATCGCTGGGACAAACCTCGATCTATGTGTTCAATCGGAAATTCCCGAAAGAGCAGGAGTTCTCGCTGCGCATCGCCGAACAACCGGCACTCCCTGTCAGCGAGACCGCTCCGCGTCACTTGCAGTCCAAACACGACAAGGATTTGACGGCAGATGTTTCTGTAAACAAAGGTTTGATAGCCTTCTACAAGGACTATCCGTCGAGCAGCTGGGACATCTATTCCAGCGCCTCGTTAAGCCAACAGGCAAAAGAGAAGCTCTATCCCGCATTGCGCAGTTCCATCGCCGGCAAGAGTAAACCTCAGGCAGCCAACATATTGCTGCATTTTGTCCAGACGGCATTCGAGTATGCGACCGACAACGAGCAGTTCGGTACAGAACGGTCTTTGTTTGCGGACGAAACGCTGTTCTATCCCTATTCCGACTGCGAAGACAGAGCGATTTTGTATTCAGTACTTGTCCGGGAACTGTTGGGATTGGATGTGGTATTTCTCTACTATCACTATCCCGGACATCTGGCGACAGCGGTATGTTTCGACACGGAGGTATATGGCGACCACATGACGATTGACGGCAAATGCTATACGGTTTGCGACCCGACATATATCAATGCCGATATCGGACAGACGATGCCGCAATACAAACAAACAAAACCAGATATCTTCAAAATCAATTAGTAATTAATTGACACAAAGAACCCCGCAAGCATCTTGCTCGCGGGGTTCTTTGTGTTTTCAGCATTTCATTGTCAGAGCAAATGCTCCCCAATCCCATTGCCTTGAAACAACGGAAAATCGTCGCCCCGGTCGAATTATTGCCGCTTCCGATTTTCGATACCTGCGCACGCCGTATAGCGTAATTGGACCATTTTGATGCAATTTTATTTTGCCGGTTCAATTAAAGGTACTATCTTTACATTCGCAAGATGGTGCATAAGAAAACAGAAACGTCCCATTGAAAACAAATGATTGTGGATGAATTTTTCATTGGGCGAGAATATGTACAGCAGCGGATGGAGGTTTATATCAACTCTGACCGGTCGGAGTTTACTGCCGTATATGGTTGCAGGCGCGTCGGCAAGACTTCCCCGATACAGCAGGTTATGGGCCGTGACTATGCTTCCCGTGTCGCCGGTATGAACAACGTCTGTCTGTGCATTCTGTTGAGCAACTTTACATACTTATGGAGGAATTGAGCGATAACAACCGGTCACAGACTAACCTCGAAGAGGTTGTTCTCGGTGAGAATGAAATAGTGTGCGGTCTCACAAATAAGGTGATGAAGAGCACCGATAAGGAACTCACCCTGCAATCAATGATTGCCATGATGAGCGACGAGTATGGTTTTGCTCATGAAGACATGGAGCGCGACTTCAAAGTACGGTATCTGGATGCTGACACCGGTAATATGAAGACGCAGAAGGTGGATTTGGCCATCTTTGAGGAGGGCCGTGCCCATGAAACAGCAAACCTTATTCGCATTATCATTGTGGCTAAAGACAGCAGGGTGAAACCCAATGACAAGAAAAATGGTGTGGCAGCTACGATGGAGAATATCCTTTTCTGCACCGACTGTGCGTTTGGTTGTTGGACGAATGGTGAAGACCTGCACTATCTCCATTCATTCGAAGACGAATGGGGGCAGCCCGACGTGGAGGACATTGCCGACTTTCCCGCATGTGGCCAGACGCTTGAAGATTTGGTGGCTCAGGGTGAACGCACTTTGCCTCGCAAACCGGCTAATGAGTCTCTTGTCAAGACTTTTAAGCGATGCCATGACTATATCTACGGGAATGAAGGCATGAAGAAAACGGCTTTCTGGGAGTTGCTCAATCTTATTTTCACTAAACTATATGATGAGAAACGCCGTATCACCGAGGCCAAAGAGGGTGTTAGTTATCGTCGTCGCTTCTGGGTGGGTGTGAAGGAACAGAACACGGAAGACGGGCGTAAAGCGGTGGCGGACCGCATCAAGGCTTTGTTTGAGGACCTCAAGAACAGTCAAATGTTTCGCGATGTTTCCGATGGAAACGAACAGATTATGCTCTCCGACCGTGGACTGGCTTTCGTGGCAAGTGAACTTGCCAAGTATTCGTTCCTCGATGCAACCGTGGATGTAAAAGGCACTGCATACGAGACTATTGTCAGCAATACGCTGAAGCAAGAAGCCGGTCAGTTCTTCACTCCGCGCAATATTATCAAGTGTATGGTGGAGATGTTGGACCCGGATCAAAATACCCGGGTACTTGACCCGGCATGTGGCAGCGGCGGTTTCCTTGTGATGGTACTCGACCATGTGCGCCGCAAGATTGCCCGTGAGCTTTATCCGGCCCTCGATGACCTTCATCTGGAAGAGATGCTCAATGCGCCGGATGTGGACAATCGGGTACGGGAATATGCCGAGAATATGATATTTGGGTTCGATTTTGATCCCGATTTGAAGAAAGCGGCCCGCATGAACATGGTGATGGCGGGCGATGGCCATTCAAATATCTATAACATCAACTCGCTGGAATATCCGCACGGTTCCAAACCCGATGTGCCTCTCGTTGCCAAAGCGGTGAATGAAAGTATTAAACGCAGTGTCGACCGCGATTTTCACTTCGGTGTATCGGATAACAATGCACAGGGCAAGTTCGATATGGTATTCACCAACCCTCCATTCGGCGCGAAGGTGGAGGTGGACAGGGAGATTGCCAGACGTTACGAGTTAAACAGCACCGCCCCCGAAGTACTCTTCATTGAGGCGTGCTACAACTACCTGAAACCGGGCGGCAAGATGGCCATTGTACTGCCCGATGGCATTCTGGGCAATCCGAACACCGAGGGTGTGCGTCTTTGGATTTTGAGACACTTCCGTCTGTTGGCCAGCGTGGATTTGCCTGTGGAGACATTTTTGCCGCAAGTAGGCGTACAGGCTTCACTGCTTTTTCTTCAGAAGAAAACCGAATCCGAAAAATTGATTCCCATCGAGCAAGAGGATTACGACGTGTTTATGGCCATCGTGGAAAAAGTGGGCAAAGACCGCCGCGGGGTGCCTGTCTATGAGCGGGATGACGATGGCGCAGAGATACTGTTTCCGCATATAAAGCAGACGCTGGT
>CAYTLU010000216.1:0-3193 GCA_964438665.1 uncultured Bacteroides sp. | reverse complement strand
ATGATGCAATCATAGTAAAGCGGTCAAGGATATTCATTGCCGCAAAAAGAAATGCTCCGGAACCACAAGTCGGGTCAAGAATAGTCACCGAGCGGAGAGCGTTGTAGAAATTGTAGATAAATGCCTGCGAAGCATTGTCTGCGTTTATAAGGTCGGCAGCAAATTGGCGAATGTCAAGGTTGTAAGTTATGAAATCGTTGATGGATGTAATCTCTCCATTCCTGATTTTATTCAGAATATCCTCGCAACGCTGCAACCGTTCGATAGTTTCCCTCCAAATTTCTGTTGGCAGGGCGAATGGTTCGGGAGTTTTCGTGTTCCAATCTTTACGCCGTTCCAAAAGGGCGGGCGTGGCCGTGTCAAGCCCACCGGCGATATTCTTTGGAATACGCTCACGCCAGTCAGAGGTATAGCCTTGCTTTACCGCATCAAAGACATAACGGTCGCCACTTTGCCGGAGTTGTTGCCATATCCAACCATCGGGAGCAAAAAGTTCTGCCATGGACTTTGATGCCGTGCTTACTTTGTCAAACAGGAATGGAAGGATGGTATTGCGCCCGATATATTCCGTTATGTCCTCTTTGGTATAGTAAGCCCCCATTTGGGCACGGTCGTTTATGTACTGCTCGAAGATATAGCCAAGCACATCAGGGTTTATGTCCTTGCCGGACGCTGTTACGCGGGTGTCAAGATGCCACTGCCATTTATCGAAGAAGGCAAAGAGTGAGACGAAAGCATCGTCGGCGATGTCAATGTCTGTATATTCACGCTCTATCTTGTGGCTGTCAAACATGCCGCCATTCAGATACGGGATACGTCCGAATTGCTGCCGGAATTCGCTGTCATGGTTAGGCCTGTTCAACCCATCAGAAAAGAGACGGGACAGAAACCCGCGATAAAAGGTGGAGAAGAAACGGTCTTCGCCGCGTTCCTTGCGGCACCAGTCCAACTTGTCACGAAGGTAGTTGACGTTGCCGTTCAGAAAACCTTTCTTTTGGATGAAATAACAAAACATCAGGCGGTTGAGCATTACCGATGCATACCACAGCTTGTTGCGGTTGTCCTTTTCGGGCAGCTGGTCATCAATACCCGTAATGAATTTGGCAAAAGCCTTGTGCTCCTTGCGGAAGCCGGCATAAAAATCCTTGGTAATCTTTTCGGCATTGACAGAAAAAGCTCGATGCACCGCCTCTTTTACATCAACAATCGTAGTCCTTTCAGCGGGGTCAAACTCCAAGTCCTGCATTTTCGAAAAAAGGAAATCCGCCTTCTCCGGAGATTCATATTCGACGCTTACAAGGTCGCGCTTATCCACATTCTTTACAGGAATAATCCATTGGTGATGCCCGGGGTTATTACGGAGCATGTAAATTGCAATATAATCCTGAGCCTGTTTGCGGAGCTGTGCATCAATTCTCCGGGCAAGCGATGCTTTTGGCAGTTCGTTGACCTCCGTTACAACTACTTGCAATCCGCTGCGGTCGGCAACGGTACGGAATTGGTATTCAACATCATCTATGGTAACAGGAAGAAGTTCCGCCCGAATCTTCCACTTGTTCCATCCCAATTCACTGACAAACAGTTCTCGAAAATCTCCTTCATGGAGCAACTGTTGAAATATACGTTTATTCATGGCATGTTATTCTTTACGAAGGCCCATAGAGCATATTATCTGGTTTTCCTTATCGCTGATGTCCTCATCGGCAATGATGCAAAGCCGGTTGTTGCGGCGGAGCTCAAGCACATATTCCACGATGTCGTCATCGGCTTGTTTCCCTGTTTTTTTGAGCATGCGTCCAAGATGGAACTTGGAGGTTTCCTGAAGCGGATAGTTGTAAATATCATCAATGGCATATTTTAATTCCTCGCGTCGGTCGGCATTGAAGAACAGGTTTTCTCCTTGTCCATAATATTGTTCAAGAAGTTGCACAATGCGGTAACGTGTGGAAAAACGGTTGCCAAGCATACCGCCTATATTGCTGACAGCTTGTTCGCGGATAATCCCAACAGCTTTGCCGACGAGTTCATGATGGTTGTCGAGAGGTTGCTGTGCCGGAGTATCAGGATGACAAGCGAGAGCCTGAAGTATGCGCTGCTGGCTTTGCGATATGATATTGCCCTCTTTGTCAAGCCAAGTGAGCACATCGAAGTCATTGGCGGTGCGTGCATAGGTTATAACGCCCTCAATGCCGTTCTCGTCGGTAAGGCGTGTTGAATAGACCATATTCTGCATTTGCGGAATGATTTCTTTCAGCTTTCTGTCTGCTTTGACGGCATTGCTCCATATTTGGAATGCTTGCGAAGCAAGGTCAACATCATTGTCATCATCGGCATCGTCAAGCACACCTGCTTTCTCATTGAACATATCCCTGAGGTTCTTCTCGTTTCCCTCAAAAAACACCTCGTCAGAGCCTACTATATTGGCGTTGGCATTGATACGGTCATTCAAGCGGCTGCGGAGATTGATGATTCTTTCAATGCCATCGGCTGGGAAGAAAGAGTAGCAGTAAATTTTATCGGCTTGCTGACCGATACGGTCAACACGTCCGGCACGTTGAATCAGGCGGATGATAGCCCACGGCAAGTCATAGTTCACGATAACATGCGCATCCTGAAGGTTATGCCCTTCGGAAAGCACATCGGTGGCGATGAGAATGCGGGTCTGTTCATCGGGCGCATATTTGCCTGCGGCATCGTTGCTGCCCGGCGAAAACCGCTCAACAATAGCCGTGGGATTGTCCCGGTCGCCTGTGGCGTAGTCTATATTCGTGAAGCCACGTTTACGGAGCTGATAATAGATATAACGAGCCGTGTCTGAGAACTGTGTAAATACTACGACTTTGTCATCGCGGTGTGCATCACCACGAAGCAGGCTTTCCAACTCGTTGAGCTTTTGGTCTTGCTCCTGTTCCCATTTGCCACACAAGCCAATCATGGAAAGAATGGTTTCACAATCCTTTTTGAGTTTCTGTTTAAGAGTACGTTTGAAGTATCTGGCATCGAGCCATGAGAGGTTAGGCTTGTTGGCTATGATGCCATAATACTCTCCGGCTTTCTTCATATACACCGCCATATCGGTAGGTATATTCAAGGAGGCATCGACCGTTGTGTCGGAGCCATGCTGCCCGAAGATGCCGGTCCCATTGTCTTCGTCCTCCGTGTAATCTTCAGGCAGATTGTTGTCATCTCCGAT
>CAYTLU010000215.1:0-4680 GCA_964438665.1 uncultured Bacteroides sp. | reverse complement strand
CGCTGACAGCCGCAGCCGCACGTTGCGCGAGATGCAGCGGCGGATAGAGCATGAAAACCAGACTCAGATTTTCATCGAAACGCCCTATCGCAACAACAAACTGATTGCCGAACTGTGTCAGCGGTTGCCCGGCGGCTTGCTGCTTTGCGTCGCTTCCGATGTGACGGGGCCGCGGGAAACCATAGTTACGCGATCGCTTTCGCAGTGGTCAAAGGCTAAATATGATTATGACAAGATCCCTACTATATTTCTTTTATATAAGGAGAGCGAGTAGGACAAAAATAAGGCAAATTGGTCAGATAAATCATGGGACGCAAACTGAAATTCTCACCGAAAAAACAACAGCCGGGTCTGTTTGACCTGACCGATGATCTGTCAGCCAATTATCCGTCAGATTTCCCGGTTGATGATGGCCTGCCTCCTGTCGAGGATTTCATTGTCAACATCAGGCGTAGTGAAGAAGAAAAAGCAAAGGCGAAAGCTGAAGAGCAGATAGAGGTCGATTCGGCTTCATTGAAAGAGGCTGATACGATTGTCTTTATGAGTTTCGGCAGCGGATCGAGCGGCAATTGCTCATATATAGGCAGCCGCAATGGCGGATTGCTGATAGATGCCGGTGTGGATGTCGATAAAATTATTGACGGCTTGAAGGCCAACGGCCTGACGCTTGATGATGTGAAAGGCGTGTGTCTGACCCACGATCATAGCGACCACGTGCGCTATGTGTATTCCCTCGTTCGCAAATATCCGCATATCGGAGTCTATTGCACTCCGAAAACGCTTAGCGGCATTCTGCGCCGTCACAGCATCTCGCGCCGATTGAAGGACTATCATCGCCCGATATATAAGGAGTTTGCATTTCAGATCGGGGATTTTGAGCTTACGGCTTTTGAGGTGAGCCATGACGGTACGGACAATTCCGGCTATTTCATAACTCATGGCGATCACACGTTTGCCATCGCAACCGATCTGGGTTGCATCACACCGAGGGTGGAATACTATATGCGTCAGGCGAGATATATTGTCATCGAAAGCAACTATGACAAGGAAATGCTGGATCACGGCCCTTATCCTATGCATCTAAAGGCGCGTATAGCCGCCGATGGCGGACATCTTGACAATCGGGTCGCAGGCGAATTTCTTGCCGGAATCCTGTCGCCGCATCTGACAAATGTGTTCCTGTGTCATCTCAGTCAGGACAATAATCTTCCGGGAAAAGCTCTTGCGGCAGTAGGCGATGCGCTGCGGCGAGCCGGAGTGGATAGTATCGGCGACGGATCGGAAACGTTGGAGATGAAGGATCGGCGAATTCAACTTGTTGCGCTTCCGCGCTTTGACGCATCCCGCCTTTACACACTGCGGATAAAGTCTGAAAAAGATTAAAAATAATTTAACAAAAATGGTCGTGTAATTGTGGATTAATTCATACCTTTGTCAATGAAAAACCGTGGTTTGATGCGGTTTGGAATGGCAAAATGTTACGTGATAATGATGTGCCACGACAAAGTGAAACAAAAAACAGTTTTTCACATTATAATTATCACATTTTTTAATCCCAATCATTCATTATGAAGAGAATGCTTCTCTTAGCCAGTGCAATTTGGCTTGCGTGTGTAGCCGCTGTGGCAGCACCCAACATCAATTGTGCCGGACAGGTTGTGGACGAACAGAACGAACCGTTATCGGGCGCATCGATACGCGCCATCGGGACTACTGTCGGAACCATAGCCGATGTTGACGGCAATTTTAAACTTAACGTTCCGTCCTCGTGCAAGAAACTTCAGATTTCTTTCGTGGGCTATGAAACGATAGAGCTTGCTCCGGCATCGAATCTCGGTGTGATCCAGATGCAACCGGATTCGCACATGCTCAGCGACGTAGTCGTCACGCAGTCGATCGGCAAAACCCGCGAGACTCCTGTGGCAATGTCAACCGTGACGGCCGAACAAATCGATTTCAAGCTAGGCAACTCGGAACTGCTCGAAGTGCTGAAGACCACCCCGGGAGTCTATACTCGCTCCGAAGGCGGCGGCTTTGGCGACGCCAAGACTCGCATGCGCGGCTTTCAGAGCCAGAATGTGGCCATGCTGATCAACGGTATTCCCGTCAACGACATGGAATGGGGCGGAGTCTATATGAGCAACTGGGCCAATCTCAGCGACGTTGCATCAAGCATACAGACGCAGCGCGGTCTGGGCGCAACCATGATTTCCACTCCCTCGATCGGCGGTACGATCAACATTGTGACACGCACAATTGACGTTGAAAAAGGCGGATCGCTCTGGTATGGTCTTGGTAACGACGGAATGAACAATATCGGAATGAAATTTTCAACCGGTCTGATGAAAAACGGCTGGGCCGTTACCGTGCTTGGCTCTCGCAAATGGGCTGACGGATATATTCAGGGAACCGGCTACGAATCATGGTCATACTTCCTGAACATCACCAAGCGATTCAATGAAAACCATCAGTTGGGTCTGACCGCATTCGGCGCACCTCAGTGGCACGATCAGCGCAATTACAGAAACGGTCTGACAATAGAGGGCTGGCAGAATGTAAAGGACTACATGGACGGCGATAGCCCCTATCGCTTTAACCCTACATTCGGCTACCGCTCAAACGGAGAGGCATATAATATCAATCACAACGTATATCACAAACCGCAGATTGCTTTGAACCATATCTGGCAGATCGACAACACATCATCGCTCTCCACATCATTGTATCTGTCAATCACCTCCGGCGGTGGCCGCTCAGGCTACGGACGTACGGTCACCAACCCGGACGGATCGACAACGAGCTATTCCAGCTCATGGTACGGAGCAAGCAACGGCGTGCTGAACAATCAATTCCGCACGCCTGAAGGATGGGTTGACTATGGCGCGATCGAACGTATGAATGCGGCTTCGACCACCGGTTCAAATATGGTTGAGACAATGAGCAACAACTCACACCAGACCTACGGCCTTATCTCATCATACAAGAAAGACTGGAGCTTCAAGAACGGCAACCGTCTGGATCTCATTGCCGGTGTTGACATGCGCTATTATACGGCACAGCACAATAACGAAATCACTGACCTTTTCGGCGGTGAATACTACATGGATAACTATAACCGCAATCAGGTGACACCGGCTATGCGTTCGGTATATAACAACACCAATACCGCATGGCTTTACGAACATCTCCATGTTGGAGACAAGGTGGGCCGTAACTATGACGGCTACGTAGCGCAGGAAGGAGTTTATGCGCAACTTGAATACACCATGCTCGACAAGAAACTCAATCTTGTGCTTGCAGGCGCATTCAATAACAATACATACTGGCGCAAAGAAAAATTCTATGCAGATCCGGAAAACGCACGTTCGGAAACGAAGAATTTCGTTGCCGGAAATATCAAGGGCGGTGCGAACTACAATATCGACAGGCACAATAACGTGTTCTTAAACGCAGGCTATCTCAGCCGTGCGCCCTACTTCTCAGGCGGTGTGTTCCTGAGCTCGCAGCGTTCGAACATCACCAACCCGGATCCCAAAAATGAGAAGGTAGGTTCGATTGAAGTCGGTTACGGCTATCACAGCCCGAAACTCGCGGTGACGGTCAACGCTTACTTTACCAAGTGGATGGATCGCACCATGAGCAAAGGTCAGCGTCTTGACAACACGAACAATGGCACTAACTCCTACTACTTCAACATGAGTGGTGTCGATGCCCGCCACATGGGTGTTGAGGTGGCAGCGAAGTATAAGCCGACAAAATGGGTGGAATTCGATGCCATGCTGTCACTCGGTGACTGGCAGTGGGATTCAAATGCCACCGGTTATTTCTATAACCAGAACGGCGATCCTTTGAGATCCATCTCCGGAAACGATGCCGGTGAATTGGCCAGCGGCATCATGGCTCCTGACCATCTGTTTGCCACTCTCGATCAAAAAGGCGTGAGGGTCAGCGGTTCGGCTCAGACCACAACCTCTCTCGGCGTGACATTCCGTCCGTTCAAGGGATTCCGCATAGCAGCCGACTGGACGGCATACTTCCGCAACTATTCGGATATAGACCTCGATGTTAACGACCTGAAGAATAACGGTACGCTTTATTCGGGTGATCCGTGGAGAATTCCATGGGGCAACCAACTCGACCTTCATGCAAGCTATCGCTTCAACATAGGCGGCGTCAAGGCAACACTCTACGGCAACGTCAACAACCTGTGTAACTACAACTACGTGACCCAGGCCGAGACACCGCTTGGCGCGACCGGCACATGGAGCAACGCATACAGTGTGTTCTATTCATTCGGCCGCACTTACAGCCTGAAACTCAAAATCGATTTCTAACCTAAAAGGATCTATACAAATATGAATAAATATATCAACCGTTTCTTCGCTCTCGCCGGCTGTGCGCTTGTCGTTGCAGGCTGTGATGAGAATTCATGGAACGACGATCTTGATGGCTTTGAAGTGCCCGACAAGAATGTCGAAACACAGACCATCAACTATACAATGACAGCTGTGGACTACGCCCAGCTGGCCAAGCTGAAAACAGCTCAGACGCATGCCGGCGATGAGCATAAGGCTGCACTTGCCGCCGTTGGTTCGCTTGGCTATTTCAATGAAGAAATCACGGCAGAGGAATATCTGCCATTCTTCCTCGATCAGCCGACATTCCAATATTTCTCGCTCA
>CAYTLU010000214.1:0-6332 GCA_964438665.1 uncultured Bacteroides sp. | reverse complement strand
ACTTGTCATTAAAAATACCGGCAGCTCATACATTGTCAAGACCGATGACAATCGCGAAGTGGCATGTAAAATCAAGGGGCATTTCCGGCTAAAAGGCATACGCACCACCAATCCGGTGGCTGTGGGCGACAATGTGAAGATTGCCGAAAGTCCCGACACCTCCGCCTATATAACAGAAATACTTCCTCGAAAGAACTACATCATTCGCCGCGCAAGCAATCTATCGAAAGAAGCCCACATCATTGCAGCCAATCTTGACCAGGCGTTCCTGATTGCCACGCTTGCCTATCCGATTACATCCACAACATTTATCGACCGCTTTCTATCAACAGCCGAAGCCTACCGCGTTCCGGTCACAATAGTGCTAAACAAGGTCGATCTGCTTCAGTCTGAGGATGACCGCGAATTTCTTGAAGCTGTCTCCTATCTTTACCGGACCATCGGCTACAATATCATCCACACATCGGCCACTACCGGTCAGGGGATTGATGAGCTGCGTTCGGCCCTCGCAGGAAAAATCACGCTCTTGTCAGGCAATTCCGGTGTCGGAAAATCGTCTCTAATCAACGAATTAATTCCCGGAATCGATCTCCGCACAGCCGAAATATCCGCCACCCACCTGACCGGAATGCACACCACCACATTCTCCGAAATGTTTCCGCTGCCGGAAGGAGGATATCTGATAGACACTCCCGGAGTGAAAGGATTCGGGACGATTGACTACGACAAATATGAGGTGGCCCACTTTTTCCCCGAGATTTTCCGCGAAAGCCACAAATGCAGATACGGCAACTGCACACACACCATCGAACCGGGATGCGCCGTGCTGAAAGCAGTAGAGGAAGGACGAATATCCCAATCACGCTACGCATCCTACATGAGCATACTTGAAGATATCGACCACGAAAAATATCGCAAGGGATTCTGACATTTTTTCACATTTTTTACTACCTTTGCGGCTTAATTCGTGGGACGGTATTTTTCATGCCGGAAAGGCATTGACAGAACACATCGCACCCGACCCATAACCACACATTATTTATATATAAGGTTTCTAAGGTATGAATTTTTCAGGTCCGATTGACTTTAAGCCGAAACTGTTTTCGGCACTCTCCCATTATTCTGCATCACGTTTCAAATCCGATCTCATCTCCGGAATCGTTGTAGGCATCGTTGCGTTGCCTTTGGCCATCGCTTTCGGCATTGCCAGCGGCGTAAGCCCGACAGTAGGTCTTATCACAGCCATCATCGGCGGATTCATCGTCTCCTCGCTTGGCGGATGCTCCGTGCAGATAGGCGGCCCGACCGGCGCATTTATTGTAATTGTCTCAGGCATCATAGCCGAATACGGTCTAGAAGGTCTGTATATAGCCACTATCATGGCCGGCCTGATACTGGTGATGATGGGCCTGTTCCATCTGGGGACAGTCATCAAGTTCATCCCCTACCCGATTGTTGTCGGTTTCACCGCCGGCATAGCCCTGACTATTTTTTCAACGCAGATAAACGATTTTCTAGGGCTCGGACTGACCGACATTCCGGCATCTTTCATCCCGAAATGGGGCGTGTATTTCTCTAATTTCGACAAAATCGACTGGCTGACCGCCGTTGTCGGACTTGTTTCCCTTGCAATCATCATCATAACGCCGAAAATATCAAAACGCCTTCCGGGCGCACTCCTGGCAATAATGATAGTGACCGCCGGAGTCTGGCTTCTCCAATATTACATGCCCGACATGCACGTCACCACCATCGGCGACCGCTTCGGCTCTCTCTCCACCGACATTCCCCAACCTCATGGATTTGAGCTGAATATGGAAACGATCAACGCTCTGCTGCCATCGGCGTTTACCATCGCCGTGCTGGGCGCAATCGAATCGCTACTGTCGGCCACCGTTGCCGACGGCGTCACCGGCTCTCACACCAATTCCAACACAGAACTCATCGGCCAGGGCGCAGCCAATATCATCGTTCCGTTTTTCAACGGCATTCCGGTGACAGGAGCAATCGCACGCACCATGACAAATATCACCAACGGCGGCCGGACACCGGTGGCCGGCCTGATCCACGCCATTGTCCTGCTGCTGATATTTCTCTTTGCAATGCCGCTTATCAATCTGGTGCCGATGGCCTGCCTTGCGGCAGTGCTTATAATGGTCAGCTACAACATGAGCGGCTGGCGAACGGTCAGAGCCATCTTCCGCAATCCCAAGAGCGATATAACCGTTCTCTCGGTCACATTCCTGCTGACCGTCATCTTCGACCTTACAATCGCAATCGAAATCGGACTTCTTCTGGCCATCATCCTGTTTCTCCGCCGTGTGATGGAAAACACACAGATTCGAGTCTATAGCGAACAGCTTGACGTGGCCGAAGGCACAGACTCCACCAACCACGAGGTGCTCGACGTTGCCAAAGGTGTTGAAGTCTATGAAATCGATGGCCCGTTCTTCTTCGGCGTAGCAACGAAATTCGATGAGATTATGCGAACGTCTATGGCGCGCAAACCGATTGTCCGCATCATCCGAATGCGCAAAGTGCCGTTTATCGATGCCACCGGAGTCCACAATCTTGAAATACTCATCCAATCATCACTGGCTGAAAAAATCCACGTGGTGCTGTCGGGTGTGAACGACAATGTTCACCGCACGCTTGAAAATGCCCACATCGAAGATCTAGTCGGCAAAGAGCATATATGCAACCATATCTCCAAAGCCGTGACAATTGCCAACCGTATAGCCCGCGAATCGGGCAAAAAATGACCGGATTAACTGATCTTCAAAGAAAAATGTTAACAATAAACACTCCCGAATCACAATAATTCGTTTTTTTTCACAAAAAAATCGCATTCCGCAAAAAAAAAGCTAATTTTTATTTGGTGAACGAAAAAAAGGTATTACCTTTGTGTCGTTTTTGAAGCTAAAGAAATTTGTTTTATTATTTAATCTAAATCACAAACGAAAATGAAAAAGTTATTTTTATCTCTTGCTGTTGTAATGAGCGTTTCTTTGTTCTCTTGCGGTAACGGTGCTAACACCGAAAACGCTGATTCTACTGCTGTTGATTCAGCTGCTCTTGTAGAAGCTACTACCGTAGTTGAAGAAACTGTTGTTCCTGCTGACACCGCAGCTGCTGACACCGCAGCTGTTAAAGCTGACACTGCAGCTGTTAAGGCTTAATAGCAAGACAGAAAAAGTCATAAACGGACTTCCGAAACCGGAGGCCCGTTTTTATTTTATATCAACCAATCCCAAATTCGAAAATATCCGGTTGCAATGGACTGATTTAGAAGCTATCCGGCCGCGCCGATAGAGCCAAAAACGGAGCCTCCCGCATGGAAGCTCCGTTTTCATATTTTCCGATTCGTTAGAAACTCTTATTCTTTCATCATGGCCATCATGACTTCAAAAGCCTCTGTGAGCCCCTCTTTATTCTTGCCGCCTGCCTGAGCGAATCCCGGCTGACCGCCTCCGCCGCCTTGGATCTTCTTAGCAGCCTCCCGAACCATCTGCGAAGCGTTGCGGCCTGACTTGACAACATCATCGGTCAACATCACCGTCAGCAAAGGCTTGCCCGACATATCCACCGTTGCAGCAATGAATGCAGTGGCCTCCGGCGAACCGGCGCGCACAGCAAACGCTACATTCTTAACCACCTCCGGAATACGTACGCCACCTAATGTGGCCACCTTCACTCCATTGATGTCAGCAGCGTTATTGATTGCCTCAGCTGCCATAGCGTTGATCTTTTCTTTCATGTATCCTTCCACTTCCTTGTGGAGATCCGCATTTTCAGTGATTGCCTTGCGGAGCGCATCGACAACGTTCGGAGCATTGTTGAGCAGACCGGATATCGCATTTATGTTTTGCATCAGATCATCCATTGCATTTTCAACGGCTTCACCGGTTATGGCTTCAATACGGCGGATGCCGGCAGCAATACTGCTTTCGGAGACAATCCGGATCATTCCGATATTGCCGGTATTGTCAACATGCGTACCGCCGCAAAGCTCAACGGAGTCACCATAGCGGATCACACGCACTTCCTCGCCGTATTTCTCGCCGAAAAGAGCCATAGCACCCATTGCCCGCGCCTCAGCGATAGGCACATTGCGCCGTTCGTCACGCGCGATTGCCTCGCGGACCTTGGCATTTGCCAGATGTTCCACCCGGCGGATCTCCTGCGGCGTCATCTTCTGGAAATGGGAGAAGTCGAAACGCAACAGATTCGGCGAGACGAACGAACCGCGCTGCTCTACATGCGAGCCAAGAACCTCACGCAGTGCTTCATGGAGAAGATGGGTCGCCGTATGGTTGCATGACGTTGCACGGCGCGCCTTCTCATCTATCTTTGCCTCAAAAGCGGCAGAAGGATCAGCCGGCATCTTCTTGGTCAGATGCACAGCCATTCCGTTTTCGCGTTTGGTATCGTAAATCTCCGTCAATTCACCATCGGGAGCAACAAGCACACCGCTATCACCGACCTGACCGCCCATTTCGGCATAGAAAGGCGATTCGGCAAGCACAATCTGATAGAACTCACCCTTCTTCTGCTTCACCTTGCGGTAGCGAAGAATCTTGGTGACAGCCGCAACGTGGTCATAGCCTATGAACTGAGGCTCACCCTCATTGACAACGACCCAATCATCGGTCTCCACTGCAGCCGCATTGCGCGCACGCTCTTTCTGAGCCTGCATTTCGCGGTCGAAGCCGGCCTGATCGAGAGTCATACCGTTTTCTTTAAGAATCAATTCGGTAAGGTCGAGCGGAAATCCGTATGTGTCATACAACACAAAAGCCTCTTTGCCGGAGATCTCGTTCTTTCCCTCAGCCTTGGCAGCGGCGATGGCATTGTCGAGCATGCGGATGCCATTCTCAAGAGTGCGCAGGAATGAGTCTTCCTCTTCCTTTATCACCTTCATTATCAGTTCGCGCTGTGCAGGCAGTTCGGGATAAGCCTCGCCCATGCTCTCTATAAGCGTATCGACAAGTTTGTAGAGGAATGCATTTTTCTGCCCGAGGAACGTATAGGCATAGCGGACAGCGCGGCGCAGAATCCTGCGGATCACATATCCGGCCTTGGCATTGCCCGGCAACTGTGAATCGGCAATTGAGAATGAAATTGTGCGCACATGGTCAGCTACCACACGCATTGCGATGTCAACCTTCGGATCATCGCCATAGCGCTTTCCGGCAAGTGCTGCAATCTTGCCCAACAACGGAGTGAACACGTCAGTATCATAGTTGGAAGTCTTGCCCTGAAGCGCCATACAGAGACGCTCAAAGCCCATGCCGGTGTCGATAACCTTGGCGGGAAGCGCTTCGAGAGAGCCATCGGCCTTGCGGTTATACTGCATGAAGACAAGATTCCAAATTTCGATCACCTGCGGATGATCATGGTTCACCAGTTCCCGACCCGGCTTTGCCGCGCGTTCCTCATCGGAGCGGAGGTCAATATGGATCTCAGAGCATGGACCGCATGGACCGGTATCGCCCATCTCCCAGAAGTTATCATGCTTGTTGCCATTGATGATATGATCGGCCGGCAGATGCTGTTCCCAATATCCGGCAGCCTCGTCATCGCGGGTCAGCCCCTCCTCGGGCGATCCCTCAAACACCGTTGCATACAGGCGTCGGGGATCCAGTTTCAACACATCGACAAGATATTCCCATGCCCAGTCAATGGCCTCACGCTTGAAATAGTCGCCGAAGCTCCAGTTGCCAAGCATCTCAAACATTGTATGATGGTAGGTATCCATCCCCACTTCTTCAAGGTCGTTATGCTTGCCACTGACACGCAGACATTTCTGCGAATCAGCCACACGCTGATATTTAGCCGCCTTGTTGCCGAGAATAATATCCTTAAACTGGTTCATACCGGCATTTGTAAACATCAGTGTCGGATCATCTTTTATGACCATAGGAGCCGAGGGCACGATATGATGGCCCTTGTCACGGAAAAATTCCTTGAACGACTCGCGGATTTCCTTTGCAGTAAGCATTCTGTGTGATATATGATTATTGTTTATTTTTTAATTAACGTGCAAAATTACCGCTATTTTTGTATTTTTGCAACACCGACACATTATATTATATAGAAAAGCATTTTAACAACACCAGATCAGGAACGGACCGCATGGATACGCTTGAAAAAAAATACTATAAGATTTCGGAAGTGGCGGAATTGCTCAATATACCGGCTTCGACACTGCGTTTTTGGGAGAAAAGCTTCACTGTCATAAAACCGAAGCGCAACCAGCACGGCACTCGCTTCTACACCTCCGCCGACATCGACAAGATCGCCATGATCCATTATCTGGTCAAAGAGCGCGG
>CAYTLU010000213.1:0-30227 GCA_964438665.1 uncultured Bacteroides sp. | reverse complement strand
TCTGATACTGGAGTATGACAACATCGCCCTCCCCTACCCGGCTGATTGCATGGAACACGCCTGTGACATTGCGCAGCGAATGAACAATGGCATTACGACTATACGTGCGCCGCCATCCGATATTCTCATATCCCATCCGCTCCATCACCAGCTCTATGTCGGTGCGGGCAACGCCACCGCCACAATTGGGATGCTTATAGTTGCGGGATATATAGAGAAAACGGTTCATCGATGCAAAAATAAGAATTTTAACCGACAGTTTCAACAGAAACCGTCAATAGCCTTGCGATAAACAGCCATAACCCCGGCGGCAAAGTTAGGGCGGCTGAAACGCGCGGCATAGCTCTGGCCGGCGGCAATCATGTCGCGGCGCAATGCGCTATCCTCGATAATGCGGAGAGCCTGGGCAGCAAACTCCTCGAAATAGTCGGGATGGACATAAATCGCTCCCGGCCCGCCGGCCTCTTCAAGACATGACCCAGTGGCAGCAATCACCGGAGTGCCGGAATTTATCGCCTCTATGACAGGAAGCCCGAAGCCTTCATAGCGCGAAGGATAGGCAGCAAACTGCGCCATACTGTACAACGCCGGAAGATGTTCTGTCGGGACTCCGGTCAAAAACCGGACACGTTGACCCAGCCCTAACCGAGATATGCGTTCGGCGACTACCTTTCCGTAGCTGTTGCGTTCACGCCCGACAAAGAGCAAGCAGACATCATTCGGCAATGCCGGAAGAGCCTCCACCGCAAGAATCTGATTTTTACGCTGCTCTACAGTGCCTACCATCACGATGTAACGTTCAGGCAGATTGTAGAGGCGTTTTACCTCAGCCGCGCTCCTCATAGCAAAATCTTCATTGAACACCGGATTGCAACCCTGATAAATGACATCTATCTTGTCGGGAGAGATACCATAAAACTCGACAATATCGAATTTCGTACGTTCGCTTATCGCAATAACGCGGGTCGCATTGGCCGCGGCATGCCTGAA
This sequence comes from uncultured Bacteroides sp., assembly GCA_964438665.1. Taxonomy (GTDB): domain Bacteria; phylum Bacteroidota; class Bacteroidia; order Bacteroidales; family Muribaculaceae; genus Paramuribaculum. The sequence goes on along the minus strand of CAYTLU010000213.1, from coordinate 29,237 downwards.
TTTGAAGTCATACAGCTGTCGGTCAATCGGCTTATAGTTGTCGGGGATACGGCGGAAAATCAAATCATGGATTGTCACCACCGATGGGATTCCCGATTTTGCAATATCAAGCGGAAGTTCGTTGCTGAGTCCATGATAAATATTTATACCGTCACGGCCGATCTGCGCGGCCATGCCACCATAGTGCCGCCAGAGTCCTGAAAAATGTCGGCCAAACCATGACTGCGGAGTCTGCACCTTTATCTCAGGATGATCAGCGAGCCAAGCGTTTGTGGCCTTCGCCGGATCTTTGTGGCTATAAATAGTATAACCGCAGTCCGGGAATGTCTCGATGAGCGATTCTATGGCGTAACGACTGTAGTTTCCCAGCCCTGTCTGATTAAACAAAGCGCGCTTGCCGTCGAAAGCAATATTCAATGAATTCTTAATCATACATATAACTTTTATTTGACGGTTACGTTGTCGGAATTCATTCGTTCGAGATATGACTGCATTATAGCCTGAATCTGTCGCACCATCACGGCTTCTTCCGGAAGCCCTTTGCCGGCAAGATTGTTTTTCTCGAATGGATCAGTCTTTATGTTGTACATGCTGACAGGCTTTTCTCCGTCATACATAAGGAGATAATCACCCTTGACAAGCACTGGCAGGGAATTCCAGTTGAAAGCCCAAGTGTCGGCAGGAGCTGTGTTCAGGAGGTCTTTACCGAAGGCCACATAGGGGCGGTCATAGCCTATGTAGTTGAGCAAAGTAGGCATAATGTCAATCTGCTGCGCGATTCCCGGCTGCCGTCCGCGCGGAAGTTCTCCGGAGGGATCATAGAAGAGAATGGGGATGCGCAATTCGCCCATCTCATTGCGATATTCGTCATGGGCAATCTTGGCACTCGTATGGTCGGCACACAGCACAAATATCGTGTTTTCAAACCACGCCTCCTTGCGCGCCGATTCGAAGAAGCGGCCGATTGAATAGTCGGCGTAGCGAATACATTTGTTAAGTTCAAAAATGCCCTCATCGGTGAATCTATCCTTATATTTATCAGGCACGCGAAACGGATGGTGGGAGGACAACGTGAACACACTTGCCACGAACGGCTGAGTCATTTCGGAGAGTTTTGCACAGAAAAACTGCAAAAAAGGCTCATCCCACACGCCCCACGTACCGTCAAACTCCTTGCGTCCTCCAAATCTCGGATCGGCATAAAATTCGTTCTGTCCGTAATAACGGTCTATTCCGGCCTGCCGCATAAACGCGCTGAATCCCAAAGATTCATTGTCGGCTCCATGAAAGAAAGCCGATGTATAGCCGATATTCTTCAGTTCGCTTGCAATGGAATTGATATGGTTTATCGAATGTGGCGACACGACAAACGGACGGTCGGCACGCGGAATTGAAGCAAGAACAGCCGGCGGAGCATCAATCGAATAGTAGGTGTTGGCTATCATTTCATCGAAATACATGCAACTGTCCAGCATGCTATCGACCCACGGCGTGAATCCCTTATATTTTCCACCCTCAAGATGTTTGTTCAATCCGCCTATAAACTCCGTTCCGAAGCTTTCAACAATCAGGATGACAATATTTTTCTTTTTCACCACTGCCGAATCGGCCGGGAGATGAAGCGGAGAGTAGGCTGCCTCAAGAGCCTCTTTCGAGTCGAAATACCGGGGGATCGGCTTGATGTTCTGACCCACCGTGCGGATGAGTGAGAACGGTGTGTTCAACACTATTCCGGTTTGCTCCGGAACGTTAGTGTAGCGAAATGCGTAGTTGATTGAAATCGGGCGGGTTGCCGACAGGAAGAAGACGTTGCCCCTCATTCCGCACACGGCTGCAAACCCGATGACCGCGAGCCATATAGAACGGTTGAGATAATATCGCCACAGCGGACGGACCGGCGCAGATGGATATCTGTAGATTCTGCACAGAAACCACACCATTGCAATTAACAGCGCAACCAAATACCAATGGCTCAGGAGCTCCTGCGACACGATGTTGGCGATATTCCCCTCGCCGCCAAATTCACGGAACACGGCGGTGGTAACGCGCTGACGCCGGAATGCGAAAAACACGGTGTCGGCAAGATTGATGAGCATACAGAGCGAATTGACCGCTACATAGATCCATTTGGTCATTTTGCGATACCACCCCACCTCTTTATAGTGCAGAGGGAAAAGCACAAGGAGGATATAGAGCGAATTGGTGTAGAACACCGCGGAGGTGTCGAATAGGAAGCCGCCGCGGAACATGGTGAGCAACGATGGCAATGTCATGCCGGTGCCGAACGATTGCCAATTCGACAAGAGGAATACCACACGACAGATAAAATACATCACATAAACCCAAAAAAGATTGAGCAACAGAGCAAATACTGTTGAGTGCAGCACGCGCGACAACCGCTGCCGTATGTTTTCAATTTGTTTCATCGTTTGTCGAGGTCTTCGTAGATTTTTTGGAGCACCGCCTGAATGTAGCGCACACGCTGCGGGTCGGCATCGCCTTCCATTATATCGCCCGAGAGGGTTTCAACAACCGTTTTCCCGCCATCATCGGCCATCATCACTCCGTTCGGGAATATATGCATGCCAAAGGGATAGATATAGGTGTCGGCCGTCACATCCCGGCTGAACAAGAAATCACTATGGTCTATCCCGAGCTGGCCGAGCAGTGTTGCAGCCAAATCGGTCTGACTCATCAGTGAGTTGATAATTTCAGGCTTTTTCACCGCGCCGCCACCAAAGACGAGGGGTATATGCGAATGATGCAGGCGGTCGGTGACCGGTCGGGGCAGATTAAGACTGTGGTCGCCAATCACGGCTATTAAAAGATTGTCCCACTGCGGCATCGATTTCAGACGATCGATCATTTTGCCGAAAGCCTCATCGGAATAGGCATATGCGTTTCTGATTTTGTCATCCAGAATTTGCTTAGGCACATCGAACGGCTCATGCGAACTGAGTGTCAGCAACGAGATGAAAAAAGGCTGATGCGAACCCGCTCCCAAGCGATTCACCTCATCGGCGACAAACGCCATCATCGGTTCATCATGATAGCCCCATTTGCATGACGGCAATCCGGATGGCATATCCTTGATGCTGACAAGCTGGTCGAATCCGGATGCCAGATAATAGTCGCTCATGTGCATGAAGCTCATACCTCCGCCATAGACCGCTTCAGTCTGATAACCCTCCGATTTTAGCGTGCGGGCCAACCCGGGGAGATGGGGGAGTTTGCGTGTGTAACGGATTATGCTTGTGGTTGGTTGGGCTAGATAGCCGCTCAACAGACACACCAGACCACGGTCGGTGCGGAAACTTCCGGCACTGCAATTGCTGAACAACACCCCCTCGCGGGCAAATGCATCAAAATTAGGCGTAGCGGCTTCTTTGCCGTTCAGCGCACCGACATAGTCAGCTCCGAGACTTTCCCATATAATCAAAAGAATGTCCGGACGGTTGGTGCGTAAAAGGGGGATTTTAGTCCGGCCGCTGCGAGGGAACAGTCCATTGACAATATCATCGCACTCCTGCTGCGGCATGGTGCGGAAACGCCCCTTGAAATCATCTTTTGCCGAGAGCGAATAAATCATGCTGTAGCCGGGATTCAACGCCCAATGATTCAGGAATGTATTGCTGCTGAAGAACACCACACTGGGATTGTTTGGGCGCAACCCCAATCCGCGGATTATTACAAACAGAACAGCGACAGCCACTAAAAACACAATGACCGCCACCGGATATCCCCACCAAGGCATCCATAGACTTGGGATGAGTCCCGCAACGGCATTGCATGCAGCTTGCGCTCCTGCAAAATACAATCCCGACAGGAGAATCCAACAGACAAGCGCAGTCACGATATAAAGCCCGGAGACACTCGCGGTGGCTTCTTTAATCGTGCGAAGATATGCAAATACGGTAGAATCGATTTTGAATTTCCAAAACGGATAAAGCGCGGCGTCGGCAACAGTCAGCAATCCGATTGCCAATGCCATAACGATATTATAGGCCGTCAGCATTGCGGCGAAATTGACTATGGGCAACATGGCGGATATCAATCCGAGGACGAGCGGCACTGCCGTCATATATGATGCGACTATGGCATCGGAAACGAAGCCATGCCGATAGACCGCCGCCACATCCCGCAGAGCAAGCGGCCCGGAAGAACTCCTGCGGTTATACCAACCGAACAGCGGCTTCTGGATAACAACGAACCACAACGCGCTGAACACCCAATATATCAATGCCGGAATGATAAAGCTAAACATCGGTTTTAGTTTTTCGTTAGACAGGATGATACTTTGTCGGCTATCATTTTCGGCGGAATGCGGCACATGCAGTCGAGATGCCCGAGCGGGCATGTCGGTTTCCCCGCCACAGAACATGGCTGGCACGGCAGGCCGAGCATTATAGCATTCTCTGCCGACTGTCCATAGGCCATGAAGCCGCACGCGGGAGTGGTGCTTCCCCATACGCTCACCACTTTTGTGCCGGCCAAAGACGCAAGATGCTGATTGGCAGAATCCATACTGACCATGACATCCATCCGACTCATCAGGGCTATCTCTTTGTCTATGGGATATTCCCCCGCAACCGATTCACAGCCGACAAGCTCATCGGCCCAGCCTCTCAATTCTTTTTCCTCGCGGCCACGGCCGCCGAACAGATAGACCTGATATCCTGACCGGCAAAGGTGTTCAACCACCCGATACATCATCTCAGGAGGATATGTCTTGTTGTAGTAGCGCGCAAACGGCGCAACGCCGACAGCCGGATGAAGCGGTTCAAACGGCGGATCTGCCGGATTCCGATCATAAACAGACCGGAATGACAGACTGATCGGATAGCCCAGACGTGCGAACACATCGGCATAACGCTCCACGAAATTGCGCTGCGGCTCTTTATCTGTCAACAGGCGTCGGCGCGCACACCGGTTCTTGTCAACCATCGACACCTTCACCCCACACAGACGGAACCATGCGTCAATCTCCCATGAGCGCAACACATTATGCAGGTCGGCAACACATTCCGATTTAGGAACAGATAGCTGACGAAGCAGCCGAAACATTCCGCCCACCCCTTTATGCTCTCCCTTGAAGTCCGCCTCCTTTATGCTGACATTCCCGGGTCGGTTAATAAACAGCTTGGCAAAGAAAGGGCGCGTCACAACACGGATGTCGAGGTCAGGATATTGCGCGGCAAGGCTGTAGATAGCGGGGATCGTCATCGCCACATCGCCAAGCGCCGACAGGCGCACTATCAGCATCGAGCCCTTCGACATAGCCGTTGCCCCTCTTATTTATGAGCGTTAATATATGCCTCTACACCGGCAATATCTTTCCGGTTGTCAACCGAAAGGGATTTGCAATGGCAGTTATAATAATAGATAGGCATATGGTTCTCGATGAAACGGAATGAATCGTTTTCCTCTATTTTTTCAATCGGCCCGCGCGGAGTGTTATGGTAGAAATCCAATGCCTTGCGCGTGAATGCGCCGACTCCCACAAATTTATGGAACACATAGTCCATCGCTCCCTTGGGATAAGGAATCGGGCTGCGCGAAATGAACAGGCAACGGTCATCAGCAGCCGTTACGATTTTCAGGTTGGTGGCATCCACCACCTCAACCGGATTGGAGAAGTCAGTCATAAGGTTTGAAACGAAGAAGTCGCCGGGCTTCAATCCTTCAGGCACACACTGAACGATAGCTTCCTTGGTCAGCAAAGGCTCATCGCCGTTGACCATGACATACAGATCGGCATCTATGCGGGTCGATACTTCATAAAGGCGTTCCGTAGCCGTGTCATGGTCAGAACGCGTCATGACAACCTCTGCGCCGAATGACTCGGCGACAGCCTTGATCTTATCACAATCAGTAGCCACATAGACCTGCTCAAACATTTCAACTTCCTTGCAATGCTCCCAGACCCATTGGATCATAGGTTTACCGCATATCAACGCCAGCGGTTTCTCAAAAAACCTGGTAGATTCGGCTCGTGCCGGAATCACGCATATAACTTTCATATCACAATATTTTAATTATCTATTTCAACCAGCGGCGATGAGACCACAGCCAATATGCCGGGGCTCTGTCAATCGTCGCCTCCATCATTTCCAAATATTTTCTTGTCACAGGATATTCCTCTTCCGAATCGGGGATTACAGGCTTGAACTCGAACCGATAACGTCCGCGCCCCAACTTGCTGACATCAAGATAGAGATATTCCGCTCCGATTCGCCGGCCAATCTCCTCACCTCCGGGATAGAACATGGTGTCATGGCGCAAAAACATCGCATGATATTTCGTATCAAGCCAACTCGTGCGGTGGTCAGCGATAAATCCGGTTATAAACGGCCCGATGTCACGCTTTATCCGGAGCATATCGCGAAATGCCCTGTCCATTTCAATAGAAACCGATCCGAAACGCGAACGCACTTTCAGCATCAGACGGTCGAATGCCCGATTATGCAACTTTTTGTAGAGCTGCGCCGAAAGTCCCGGCCGATCATAGTAGAGCGTTATTGCGGGCACCCATTCCCAATTGCAGTAATGACCGAGATACAAAATCACCGGCTTTCCCTCATCGGCAGCCTTCTCCACCAGTTCCGCACCGACCACGTCAAGACGCCGCCGCATAGTGCGGTCAGAGATGCAGAGCAACTTCACCGTCTCCACGATGTTGTCGCAGAACTGCCGATAGAACTTATCTTCTATCTCCATCAGCTCCGCCTCGGTCTTGTCAGGGTAGCAACTCGTGAGATTTGCGCGAATCACGTTGCGGCGATAGTGCAGGATATATTTGAATATCAAATAGAGAAAATCACTGACACCATACAGCGCCCACAGCGGAAGCCACGACAGAGGCTTGAACAGAGCAAGATACAGAATATATTTCAGTTTTTCTCCCATAAACCTTTGGTTATCATTGATACTATTGCGCCGGTAGCGCCCTCGTTGCCGGCAACATACGCGGCTGCATCGGATTTTATCTCTTCAAGCCGGGCGGGGTTATCTTTCAGAGTCGAGAACCACCGGCAAATTTCATCGGCATTGCCGACCACATGCCCTATTCCATGCTCCACAAGCTGCTGCGGAGTGACCTTCCGCTCTATATAAGGCCCGAATGCCACCGGAAGTCCATAGACAGTGGCTTCGATCACACTATGCAGCAACGGTGTGAACCCGCCACCAACGTAGGCCCACGTCCCATATCGGTAGAGATAGGCCAGCTTTCCCATGCAATCCAAGATAAGCGTCCTGACGTTGGCCATGTCTGTATGTGAATCACATTCAGAATAGCGCACCGCCTTGTCTCCGGCTATTACCCGCGCCCGCATCATATGCGTCTCATCAATCTCATGGGGAACAATGACAAAACGAATATCCTGATTTTCTTCAATCAGCCGGCCAATCAGCTCATAGTCATTATTGTCACTAAGACTGCCGGCTATAAACAAAGGTCCTTGTGAAGCAAACCTCTCCAGAATTCCGTCATGCCAGGGCGTGCGCGCCACCAGCGATGCATTGTCAAAAAGCGCATCGCCGCTCACTGTCACATTGTCATATCCCAACATTCTGAGGTTGAAACGCGAACTGTTGTTCAGCACGAATATATGCGAGAATGCCGACAGCGATTTGCGATAGATCTTGCCATACCACTTGAAAAACTGCGAGTTGTCGCGAATAATTGCCGACACAAGGAATGTCGGGATTGCATTGAATTTAAGTTGTGTCAGATAATTGGGCCAATATTCCGAAATCATGAACACCGCACGGTCAGGCTGCACGGCATTTATGAATGCCTTTGCATTTCGGCTCGTGTCTAGCGGAAGATAAAAGATATAGTCTATATCAGGATGGTGGTCTTTCAAAGCCTCATAGCCGGTTGGAGAAAAGAATGTCAGCACAACGTTGCATCTCCCTCGCTGTTTGGCCTCGGCAATCAATGGTCTGGCCACCCCATATTCGCCCAGCGATGCGCAATGAAACCACAGAGTCGGAATTGTCCGGTCCGCACCCTCCACTTCCTGCCGGATTCGTGCCATCAGCCCTCGCTGCCCCTTGACAAATCGAGAGAACTTGCGATGACTCCGCTTGCTCAATCCCTTGGAATAGAGCTTCACAAAGCCACTCATTATGCTGACCGCCGCGTTATATATTATATTCATCCAGGCGAAATTTCAAAATAATTACTTTATGCCTGACAAGACGTTTGACCATAAGCTCACGACGTCTTATGACACAAAAACTTCAAATCCGCGCTAATCGTGGATTTGTTAAACGACGCAAATATACAACAAATTATTCGATGTGAAAAATAACGGACGGCGGCCAAAGGTCCGTTCGCGATGGCAAAGCCGATTTTTGGATTCAACGGCATAATTTTCATGTCATGAAAATTTTACGACTGCGAATTTGGAAAGCGAGGGGATTTGATGTAATTTAGCTGATAATTTTGAAACATATAAAACGTATTAACCCCATACACTGAAATTCGATGGCAAAAGTTATCATCATTGGAGCAGGCGGTGTCGGCACCGTTGTAGCCCACAAATGCGCACAGAATCCCGATGTTTTCACTGAAATAGTGCTGGCCTCGCGCACACGCAGCAAATGCGAGGCAATCGCCCGCAAGATCGGGGGCGGTCGAATAACCGCCGACAGCGTTGACGCTGACAGTGTGGATCAACTTGTAGAACTGTTCCGCCGCCACAAACCGGATATGGTCATCAATGTTGCTCTGCCATATCAGGACCTCACAATCATGGACGCATGCCTTGAATGTGGTGTGAACTATCTCGACACTGCCAACTATGAGCCAAAGGATGAAGCCCACTTTGAATATTCATGGCAATGGGCCTACCGCGAACGCTTTGAAAAAGCGGGTCTGACCGCAATCCTCGACTGCGGCTTCGACCCGGGAGTGTCGGGCGTATTTACCGCCTATGCCGCCAAGCATTATTTCTCCGAAATGGAATATCTCGACATTGTTGACTGCAATGCCGGAGACCACGGCAAGGCATTCGCCACCAACTTCAACCCTGAAATCAATATCCGCGAGATCACTCAGAACGGCCGCTATTATCAGGACGGCAAATGGATCACAACCGGACCGCTCGAAATTCACAAGTCGCTGACCTACCCCAATATCGGCCCGCGCGAAAGCTATCTTCTCTATCATGAAGAGCTTGAAAGCCTTGTGCAAAACTACCCATCGATCAAACGCGCCCGCTTTTGGATGACTTTCGGACAAGAATATCTGACACACCTCCGTGTTATCCAGAATATAGGCATGGCACGCATTGATGAGGTTGACTACAACGGTGTTAAAATCGTACCGCTGCAATTCCTTAAAGCCGTCCTGCCCAACCCTCAGGACCTTGGAGAGAACTACCACGGCGAAACCTCTATCGGATGCCGCATCGAAGGCCGCGACAAAGAAGGCAAGCACCTCACATACTATATATATAACAATTGCAGCCACGAGGAAGCCTACCGCGAAACCGGCATGCAGGCCGTCAGCTACACCACCGGCGTTCCGGCAATGACAGGTGCGATGATGTTTCTGACCGGCAAATGGAATAAACCCGGAGTGCATAATGTGGAAGAATTCGATCCCGACCCATTCCTGGAGCAGCTCGGCAAGCAAGGCCTTCCCTGGCACGAAGAATTCAATCTCGATTTAGAAGTAAACCGCTAACCATAATCCCTCACGACAATGAAAATGCCAGATTCTCTCCATTCGTTGGTGATAACAACACTTGCAGCATTTATTGCAACACTATGCTCCTGCACATCCAACGACATGCTCGACATGATCCCGGCCGATGCCGACTATGTTGCGACCGCCGATTTCAATAACATTGTGGAAAAATCAGGATTTGAGATAACAGACACCGACATCAAAGGCCCTGAAGATCTTAAAACGGAAATAAACAGCATCCCGACAGAGATCAGAGATGCGTTGATCAAACTGAACAAAGCCATTGACTCCAAGCGAGTCGTAATGTTCGGATATGCCGCCGTGCAAAACGGAATACCCGAATTATATGCGCTTGCCAAGATAAAAGACTCTTCATCACTTAAAGAGCTGCTTGAGCAGGCAAAGGCCACAATGGGCTTTAAGACCGATGGATTTGAGACATATGATCTTGATGATGTCATTCTTATTGAAAAAGACAGCTATCTTTGGCTGACTCCCGCCCGTGACCCGCAAGAAGCCGTCAGTCGAATAAAAAAAGTGATGGATCGCGCGGCTGAGAAAGATATAACATCCAACTCACGTGTCTGCGACATCCTGGCTGAAAAAAAGGCGTTCAATGCAGTTGTCAATCTCGATCCGTTTATTGACCTCATCACCAAATACGGATATCAGATGATGGATACTCAAGAAGCCATAATGGTGGCTTCCGCGCTCCCGAAACTGAAAGGCAACTGGATGTCAGCATCAATCAGCTATAATGGAACAGGCGTGGAACTCATTGCCAAAATCTTCAACCCCGAATCCGGAAAGAAACTGGAGCTGCCGATTGTCGAGAAAATCAATGCGAAAGCCCTTGAAAAAATCCCCGACAATTCCCTTGCGGCCGGAGCAATCGGCATTGACAACGAAAGTCTATGCTCCCTGCTTGATGATCTTAAACAGATGACCGACAGAGATCCTATGGCTACAATAGCGCTCAATCATCTCCGTAAGATTGACGGCACCGCAGGATTTGCAGTCGGAGTAAACAATCTTAAATCTCTCGTTTCCCGCTATCCCGAACGCGATGCAACCGTCACGGCGTTTATCGAGACCAAAGAAGGAGCCGCACCCGAGATAAAAGAGTTCATTCAAAACACTCTATCTCCTAATCCAAGCATACAACTCCGCACCGATGGGAATTTCATCATCTTCTCTACCGCAACGGACAATAAAACCGGACACAGCAACCTTATGGAGGTGATGAAAAATAAAGAGATAGCCTATGCCGGCGAAATCACATCTTTCAGCGAGCTGACCGAAGGCCGGTCCGACATCGGAGCAAAAGCATCGGCAACGTTTAAAGACGGCGAACTGAAAGTCAATTTTGATCTCACCAACGTCAAAGGAAGCGCAATTGCCGAATTGATCAAACTGGCAACAGCCATGAGATAATCAGTCAGGCTCTAAAGTCAGGACTATTACGAAAATCATTCCCCCTCAGGATATCGAGAAACGTAAATGATCAAAGAAATCCAGATTGTCAACACTCTCCCTCACGTATTTGCAGGGATGGAAAAAGAACAACCGGTCAGCCAATCAGAGGTGTGGCTGCGCGAAGTTTCATTCCGGCGTCCCGAATACTACATGATCGAGGCTGAATCCGGCACCGGAAAATCGAGCCTATGTAGCTACATCTACGGAAGCCGCGGAGACTACAGCGGACAGATTCTTTTCGACGGACGCGATGTCAGCGCTCTGTCGATCGATGACTGGTGTCGGCTGCGAACGGTCGCTCTGGCCTATCTTCCGCAGGAGATGCAACTGTTTCCGGAGCTGACCGCACTCGAAAACATCGAGATAAAAAACCGTCTGACAGGATGCAAATCCCGGCAGTGGATCATCGACACACTGGAGCGGATGGAAATCGGAGCGAAAGCCAATGTACCCGCAGCAAAGATGTCGGTCGGCCAGCAGCAACGCGTGGCCATCATCCGCGCCCTGTGCCAACCGTTTGACTTTATTCTGATTGACGAGCCTGTCAGCCATCTGGATCAGCGAAACAACGATATTGTCGCCCGACTTATTGAGGAGGAAGCGTCGCGCTACGGCGCATCCATTATCGCGACCTCGGTAGGCAATAAAATCAACATTCCGATAACCCACACCCTGAAACTATGAAACGGTCAATTGTCTGGCAACTTCTGAGACGCAACATCTCCGTTGCGCAACTGACCGGCTACGCCGTGGCAAATCTGCTGGGACTTGCCATTGTCCTGACAGCAGTTCAGTTCTACCGCGATGTGACCTCTGCATGGGAAGCCGATGACTCATTCATATCGCGCGACTATGTTATCATCTCGAAAAAGGTCGAAGGCATATCTCTCGGAAAATCCGCTCTTGAATTCACCCCAGCGGAAATATCCGACATAGAATCCCAGCCGTGGCTACGCCGGTTGGGACGGTTCTCCGCCGCAGGATTCAACGTTTCGGCATCGCTGGACATGTGGGGGAAAGGGATGTCAACCGCATTGTTTCTCGAAGCCATTCCCGATGAATTTTTCGATGTCAAGCCGCAAGGATGGCAATGGAATCCCGAGTCGCCCGACGGCCGCCTGCCGGAAGTCCCGATCATAATAAGCAAAGACTATCTGACACTCTACAATTTCGGATTTGCAGCCTCGCGCGGATATCCGCAACTATCGGAAGCCACCATCGGACAGCTGCCGCTCAATGTTTCCATCAGCGGCAACGGACGCCAGATGACAGTGCAAGGTCGCATCGTCGGCTTCTCATCGCGCCTTAACACATTCGCCGTTCCGGACGATTTCCTGTCATGGGCCAACGCCAGGCTCTCCGACCAGCCTGACGCCAACCCTTCCCGCCTCATTCTGGAGGTGAACACCCCGGGCGATCCCGCCATCAACCGCTACCTTGACAAGCATGGCTATGAAGCTGCCGGAGACAAGGCCGACAATGGACGCGCCGCCTACTTCCTGTCGGTGCTGACCGCCGTTGTAATCGCAGTCGGCACAGTCATCAGCCTTCTGGCATTTTTCATTCTCCTGCTCAGCATCTACCTGCTGCTGCAGAAGAACCGCGAAAAGCTACGCTCGCTCATGATGCTCGGCTACAGGCCGTCGGCAGTCGCCGGCCATTACTACACGATAATAGCCATCATCAACAGTGCCGTGCTGATCGGTGCAGTCATCGTAATGCTCATAGCGCGCCATCTCTGGTCAGTGCCGCTGGCTGAGATAGGGGTGGAAGGCTCCAGTCCCTGGATAGCCATGACAGTAGGCTTGGCAATAGTAGCACTGATAACGCTTGGCAACATCTGGGCCATAAGATCAAACATCCGGCACACATTCCCGCACCCGGGCAGAGAACCTTAAGAACCATCACCAGCAATGAAAGATATCATCATAGACAACGAATCGTCCGAACGCGCCGTTCTGGTCGGACTTATAACACCATCACAGAACGAGTCAAAAGCTAACGAATACCTTGACGAACTTGCTTTTCTTGCCGACACTGCCGGCGCAGTCTCGGTCAAACGATTTTTGCAGCGGCTCAACAACCCCGATTCGCGCACATTCGTCGGTAAAGGAAAACTTGAAGAAATAAAGCAGTTTGTTGAAGACAATGAAATAGGCATGGCGATTTTCGACGATGATCTTTCTTCGAAGCAGGTTGCCAATATCGAACGTGAACTGCAAATCAAGATTCTTGACCGCACTAACCTCATCCTCGACATATTTGCCAAACGCGCACAGACGGCAAACGCCAAAACTCAGGTGGAACTGGCGCAGTATCAATACCTTCTTCCTCGCCTGACACGAATGTGGACCCACCTCGAACGTCAGCGCGGCGGCATCGGCATGCGCGGTCCGGGCGAAACTCAGATTGAGACCGACCGCCGAATAATCCTCGACAAGATATCCCGCCTGAAAAGCGAATTGAAAGACATTGACCGTCAGAAATCGCTCCAACGCAAAAATCGCGGCAAACTGACGCGTGTCGCTTTGGTAGGTTATACAAATGTCGGGAAATCGACACTGATGAATCTGCTGAGCAAAAGCGATGTGTTTGCCGAAAACAAACTTTTCGCCACTCTTGACACCACCGTCCGCAAAGTAATCATTGACAATCTTCCGTTTTTGCTGACAGATACTGTAGGGTTTATCCGCAAATTGCCCACGCATCTTGTCGAATCTTTCAAATCGACTCTCGACGAGGTTCGCGATGCCGACATTCTTGTACACGTTGTCGATATTTCCCACCCCAACTTCGAGGAGCAGATCGAGGTTGTCAACCGAACGCTATCCGAAGTCTGCAACGGTGCGGACAAACCGATGATAATGGTGTTCAACAAAATCGATGCTTTCACCTATCAGCAAAAAGATGCCGATGACCTGACCCCCGCAACACGCGAAAACATCTCGCTTGACGAGTTGAAAGACTCATGGATGGGTCGCATGGGCGATGATGCCGTCTTCATCTCTGCAAAAAAGAGCATAAATATTGAAGAACTGAAGCAGAAAATCTACGAGAAAGCCAAGCAAGTGCATCTGACGCGCTTCCCCTACAACGACTTCCTTTTCCAAAAATACGACGAATCCGACTTTACTGAATAAATTTCCCGGACAAATAGCCTGATTTTATTGCTCTGATATATTCTTTTTCCGGCGGGGATTGGCAGGAAACCAACCTCTGTCAACGCGCTTTTGCTGTTCAAAGACCTCACCTATGGTCCAGAATGATGAAAAGGCCAGAACGCCAAGAAGCGAAGACCATAACACATCCGCAACCAAAACCGAAGCCGCCAGAGCAACAATCCCCAACACCAGAAACCACCACCAGCAACCGGTGCCGAAGTAATAGTGACATTTTATCACTATCGGATGAAACACCCCGATAACTATAAATGTGCCCGCGCCTATGACAAGCCCGAGAAGATGCCATTGCTGCAATAAATCCGTCATAATCTATAACCCTCTTTTTTGTATTATCACCATCCGCCGGAGGCTCCGCCACCGCTTGTGCCACCACCGCCGAAACTTCCGCCACTGAAGCCGCCACCGCCAAATCCGCCGCCGCTTCCGCCGCCGCTTCCGCCGCCGGGGAAGATCACAACAGGCGCAGCCGCCAGTTTTGCTATGGAATAAGGCTTAAGCACCTGCTCACGGCAGTTGCGGCATGCATATATCCTGACTCCCTGCCCTTCGTAACGAGTTGTCGGCTGCCGGAGGATTCGGTTGCCGGATAGGACACATGCACGTGCGCCGCATTTCGGACATGCCGTATATGCCGACTGGCGGTTGACGTATGGTATGACATCTTTTTCTCCGCAATTGTTGCAAAGCCACACATCGTAGTCAACCGAATTAAGCTGTTCTTCCATATCCTGTGCCGGAGTCAGATAATCATTATCTGTCTTCTCATCGAGCTTGCGCATAGGATGATTGCAGTTGGGACAATTCCGGCCGTGGTCGCGAAGACACTTCATTTTCCACGCGCAAATAAGAAACGCCGGCAGCGGCATTCCCAATCCGAGAAATGACAAGAACAGGACTACTGGCTTGGCATTGTTGAGCTTGCGATAGCGTTCCTGATCTTCATCCTTGCGGCTTGATACTATAATCCCTATCACCCAGACCAAGGAGAACACCCCGGCAAAAGCACCGCAATATACAATAAACATAAAGAAATCTTCACTGCCTTTTGATCCGGCAGCGGCATCATTTCCATATTTCGATCGGATTTCATCCGCAGCCTCAGGCGAAGTCATGCCCTTGGCAAATACCTTGACAGCAGCTATCGTGCCGCCATCCATATCCCCTTTCTTGTAGAGTGGAACAGCTTCATGGCGCATGACTCTGGAGCATGTTGCATCGGGCAACACTCCGCCAAGGCCGCGACCGGTCCGGACAACATACCGGTGGGTGTCTCCGACTATCAGCAGAAGCAGACCGTTCTCCGTATCTTTCTTGCCGATACCCCACAACTCGAACAGATCATTGGCAAACCGATTTTCATCATATCCGTCGGCCAAAGCATCAACAGCCACCACAACCGGCTCTGCTCCGGTTGCCGACCACACGCCTGAAAGAATCCGGTTCAGCGAATCGACCGCCGTTTGGCTTAATATTCCGTCAGGATTACTGACATACTGCGTCCGGTCAGTGATATGCACATTCGGGACATCCTCCGGACGGTATTCCGCAGCAAACGCATTCACTGCGGCAACCACCGTCATTAATATAGCTATTATTCGTATTCTCATAATTCTTAAATGTTATCAGTGAGCCTCAAGCCAGTTATTGCCGGTGCCTACCGAAACCTCCATCGACACCTTTCCGCTATAGGACTGCTCCATGTTGCGAACCACCAGACTGCGCAGCTCATCAAGTTCCTCCGGAACGGCATCAAACACCAATTCGTCATGAACCTGCATGATCATCCGCGAACGCATCGCTTTTGACTGCATCTCCTCATAGATCCTGATCATGGCTATCTTGATTATATCGGCGGCCGACCCCTGAATCGGAGCATTGATGGCATTACGCTCTGCATAGCTTCTCACAACGGAATTTCGTGAAAGAATGTCGGGCAACATGCGCTTACGTCCTTTGACCGTAGCCACATAACCCTTGTCGCGCGCCGCTCTGATGCTGCCATCCATATATTCCTTGATGCCTGGATATGTCCTGAAATAGCCTGTTATCAATTCCTTTGCTTCCGTTCGTGAAATTCCGAGACGTCCGGAAAGCCCGAACGCCGAGATGCCATAAATTATGCCGAAATTTGCAGTCTTGGCATTGCGTCGCTGAGCATCGGTCACATCTTCAATCCCGACATGATAAATCTTGGCAGCAGTAGCGCGATGGATATCCTCTCCTGACTGAAACGCTTCGAGCATATCCTCATCGCCGCTCAAATCCGCCATCAACCTTAGTTCTATCTGCGAATAATCGGCTGACACAAGTGTATTACCGGGATTCGGAACAAATGCGCGCCGGATCTCACGGCCATCGCCGCTGCGCACCGGTATGTTCTGCAAATTGGGATTGGTCGATGACAGGCGTCCGGTTGCTGTCACAGTCTGATTATACGATGTGTGAATCCTGCCCGTACGCGGGTTTATCAACGATGGAAGCGTATTTATATACGTGGCAAGCAGTTTGCGCAAAGCTCTGATATCCATGATCAGCCCCACTATCGGATGGTCGGCACGGTGCTTTTCCAGAATCTCCTCCGTGGTGGAATAGAATCCCCGCCTTGTTTTCTTCGCCGATGCATCAAGCTTCAACTTGTCGAAAAGTATCTCGCCCACCTGCATCGGAGAGCTGAGATTAAAACGCTCTCCGGCAAGACGATAAACCTCCTCCTCCATCTCGTTAAGTCTTCGGGTATAGCTTTCTGACAGAGCATTAAGTTCCGATACATTGACCCTCACTCCGGTCCATTCCATCTCAGCAAGGACTCGGATAAGCGGCAGTTCTATGTCGTTGAGCAGCGGTTCGAGACCACACCCGCGAATATCCGTTGAAAGCGGCTCATAGAGTCTGAGGGCAACATCAGCCCATTCGCAGAACCTGTCTTTTATCTGTTCCGCCGATTCCTCTTCTTTTTTTCCGACCGGAGGAAGAATATCATAATCGAGATACTTCATTGACAGCACCCCAAGTTCATGCTTCATCTCCGGTTCGATAAGATAATGCGCAACGCTTGTGTCATAATATCGGTTGGCAATCGCTATGTTCTGACGCTTGAGCAGCAGCATGTCGCGTTTGAAGTCATGGCTGACCAATTCCGGCGCCACCCCACCAAACAATGAAGACAGAATCTCCAGACGCTCATCGGCTGTCTCGCCTTCCAGCGGAATATATGCTGCATTGCCATCGCCAAAAGCCAACGCCACACCATGCAGACGCGCCGTCATTGCCTCGCTGCCGGATGCATTGACACACAAACCGATGCGGTTGCATTTCATTGCTTGCCCAACAGCATCGGCAATCTCCTCAGGAGCAACGGCGAGATGATAGCTGTGTGCCCGGGATGAAAGGCTCTGGGCTGCGATCTCCGGATTCGGCGACTCGGATTCCTGACTGTCAAACATATCAAACAGTGAGCCTTGAACAGCGGCTTTCGGTGAAGCCGATGAAGGCGGAGCTGCCGCTGCGTCCTTGCGCGCGCCCAGACGCTGGATAAAGCTGCGGAATTCCAATCGCTTATAGACATCAAGCAGCTTTTCAATATCGACATCCCGCCGCAACAGGCCATCGATCGTAATGCCGGGCAGCGGAACATCGGTCTTTATCGTGACCAGTTGCTTGGAAAACAATATCTGTTCAGAATTTTCCACTACTCTTTTCTGCAATGCGCCTTTCAGTTTGTCGGTGTTTGCAAGAAGTGTTTCTACTGATCCCCACTCGTTGATAAGCTTCGAGGCCGTCTTTTCGCCAACCCCGGGACATCCGGGCACGTTATCGCTTGCATCTCCCTCCAGAGCCAGAAGATCAATCACCTGACGCGGCGATGAGATGCCGTAACGCTCGCACACCTGCTGCGGACCGCGGATTTCAAAGCCTTCTCCCCTCAGCGCCGGCCTGTACTGCATGACATGATCCGTAACCAGCTGGCCGTAGTCCTTGTCCGGAGTCATCATATAAGTCATGTAGCCCTGTTCCTCCGCCAACCGCGACAACGTTCCGATCACATCATCCGCCTCATAGCCCTCAACCTCAATGGCAGGAATACGGTAAGCCTCCAGAATTTCCTTTATGTATGGGAGCGAAATGGTGATGTCTTCCGGCTGCTTGTCGCGCTGAGCCTTATAGTCGGCATACATTTCATGGCGGAACGTGTGTCCGCCCGGAGGGTCGAAACACACGGCAATGTGCGAAGGATGCTCCTTGCGTAAAATCTCATCAAGCGTGTTGCAAAAACCGAATATTGCAGACGTGTTGAGACCCTTCGATGTCACGCGCGGAGTTCTGATAAGCGCATAATAGGCACGATAGATCAACGCATACGCATCGAGAAGGAATAATCGTTTGTTATCGGGAGTGTCCATATAGGGGGGATAGTTAGTTTCCAATCCAAAATTACTAATAAAATACATGCGTTTAGACAGGATTATGATTTTTTTTGTAATTTTGCGTCACATTACCATTATTTTATGGCCGCATTAGAAGATATCCAACAATTAATAAGCCCGGAATTGCAGATGTTGCAGGAGCGTATCAACGCCTCGCTTTCATCGCCCAACAAGCTTATGAATCAAGTAATTGAAGGATATCTTCAGTCTAAAGGCAAGCTCATACGCCCCATCCTTGTCATTTTGACCGCCAAGCTTTTCGGCTCGGTCAATGACCGCGTCATAGCATCGGCCGCTGCCGTTGAAATGCTCCATAACGCATCGCTGATCCATGATGATGTTGTCGATGACTCGCAGTTTCGCCGCAATCTTCCTACCATTAATAACACTTGGGGCAACCATATTGCCGTGCTAGTGGGCGATTTTTTTGTGTCAAACGCACTTCAACAGGGTATTTCAACCGGCGACATCAGAGTCATTGAAGTGTTGGCGCAACTAGGCAAGCTGTTGTCACTCGGTGAGATAGACCAGATTTACAACGCCCGCTTCCATACTCTCAACGAAAAAGCCTATTTTGAAATCATATCGCGCAAAACCGCATCGCTGTTCGTTTCATGCGTGAAAATGGGCGGTTTCTCAACCGACACACCCGAAGAGAAGATTGAGCCGATGTGTCGGTTTGCCGAACTTCTCGGACTGTGTTTCCAGATTAAGGATGACATTTTCGACTATTTCAATGATGAAAAGATAGGCAAGCCGACCGGGAATGATCTTCGGGAAGGGAAAATCACGCTCCCGCTGCTATATGCTCTGTCACGCACAGAGCTTCCCGATCACGGCGTAATGCTTGAACTGTCAAGGAAAGAGATTCTCACCACAAAGGAAATCGAAATCCTGATTGATTTTGCAAAAAAGAACGGAGGTATCGAATATGCCTATGCCACTATGGAGCGGCTGCGCAACGAAGCTTTCGACATTCTTGCCCGATACCCCGACAGCGAGGCCACCCACGCTTTTTCCGAAATCTTCAACTACGTCATCTCCCGCGACAAATAGCCGCCCACTCTCCTCGTAACTTTTTTTAACGCACCATTGCCTGCGTTTGGCACTGACATGGCTTATTTTTGTACTGGATTTGCAATCATGACCAATGCGCATGCCTATCAGACACATAATCGCATCTTTATGCCTTATTCTGGCAGCTGTTGCCGCATCCTCGCAACAAGTGACCGTTGGAGCAGGACGCCCTGACATCTATGTAAAGATGCTTGAAGGAAAGCGCGTGGGATTGCTAAGCAACCAGACCGGAATCGTTGATGGGCGCCACTCCCTTGATCTGCTGATTGAAAACGGCATCAATGTCACAATGCTGTTCTCTCCCGAACATGGGTTTCGAGGCACTGCCGATGCCGGAGAGAAAATCGGCGATTCTGTTGATGCCCGAACCGGACTCCCGGTCGTTTCGCTCTATGGCAAAAGGCAAAAACCGCTGACTGAGATGCTTGAGAATGTAGATGTTGTGGTGACGGATCTTCAGGACGTTGGTCTGCGGTTCTATACATATTATATCACAATGATGCAGATGATGGAAGCTGCGGCCGATTCCGGAAAAGAATTCGTGGTCTTTGACCGCCCGAATCCCAACGGAATGTATATCGATGGCCCGATTCTCGACATGTCGCTTGCTTCAGGGGTGGGACAGCTGCCCATTCCGGTTGTCCACGGCATGACAATGGGTGAGCTTGCGCGAATGATTGTCGGCGAAAACTGGCTGAAAAGCAAACGCCGGCTGAAACTGGACGTTGTGCCTTGCAACGGCTACACACATCAGACACGCTATAAACTGCCCATTGCTCCATCGCCCAACCTGCCCGACATGACCGCCATCTACCTGTATCCATCCACATGCCTTTTCGAAGGCACCGTGATGAGTCTCGGACGCGGAACTGACATGCCGTTTGCCGTCTATGGCCATCCGTCAATGACCGGCTGCAGCTTCTCGTTCACGCCACGCAGCCGCCAGGGAGCAAAAAATCCGCCGATGAAAGACAAAAAGTGCTATGGCCGCGACCTGCGGGGGCTGCCTTGCGAAGATATAATCGCCAACGGACTGGATCTCTCATACATCATCGATGCCTACAACAATCCGGGCATGTCGGGAATCAAATTTTTCACTCCGTTTTTCGACAAACTCATTGGGAACACAGCCATCCGCCGCCTGATTGAATCAGGTGTTCCGGCAAAAGAAATTAAAGCAACATGGGCCAATGACGTTGCTGACTTCAAACGCAAACGCAAACCATACCTAATATACCCGGAATGACACCGCTGATAGTAATCTTAACCGTTGCAGCCTACTTCATCCTACTGCTGGCCATCTCGCGGCTCGCATCGCGCAGAGCCACGAACTCAACGTTTTTCACCGGAAACCGCCGCACCCCCTGGCCTATTGTGGCATTCGCGATGGTCGGCGCCGTAATCTCAGGCGTCACATTCATATCTGTCCCGGGCATGGTGGTAACAAAAGGCTATTCCTATCTCCAGATGGTGATGGGATTCATCGTCGGCTACGCCGTGATAGCCCTTGTGCTTGTCCCGCTGTTCTACAAGAAAAATCTGATCTCCATATACTCTTATCTCGAAGAACGCTTTGGTGTCCGCTCTTACAAATCCGGGGCATGCATGTTTTTCATTTCTGAGATTCTTGGCGCATCGGTCAGGTTTTTCGTTGTCTGCGCCGTCATCCAATTGCTCGTTTGCGATCAGTTGGGCATTCCGTTTGCCGTCAATGTCATTGCAACCATATCCCTGATATGGCTCTACACCGCCCGGGGCGGGGTCAAGACCCTGATATGGACCGATGTCCTGAAAAGCGCGTGCCTGATTCTGTCGGTTGTCCTGTCAATCTACTATATCTCGCGCAATATTGGATTATCCATCAGCGACCTGCCATCGGTCATAGCCGATCACGAATCATCGCAGATATGGCATTTCTCCGATCCGAGGAGCGGACTCTATTTCTGGAAACAGTTCATTGCCGGAGTTTTCATGGCCATTGTAATGAATGGTCTGAATCAGGACATGATGCAGCGTCACCTTTCGTGCCGCGACTCGTCATCATCAGCAAAAAACATGATTGTCAGCGGCATCATACAGTTTTTTGTCATAGCCCTGTTTCTCATGCTAGGCTCGCTGCTGATGATCTATGCGCAGAATCGCGGCATAGCCCTGCCTGAGAAATCAGACGAACTGTTCGGACTCATAGCCGCCCATCCGACAATGCCCCTTGTTGTCGGCATTCTGTTTATCCTCGGACTTGTGTCGGCTGCTTATTCCGCAGCGGGATCAGCCATGACTTCACTGACCACATCTTTCACTATTGATATACTCAACGGCAAAAAACGGTTCGGTGACAACGAGGCGCGCCTGCAGCGGCTTCGCTCACGCGTCCACCTGTTGATGGCCGTACTGATGGGAACTGTCATCATCACATTCTACTATCTCAGCTCAGAAGACGCAATCAGCGCAGTTTACACACTCGCCTCCTACACCTACGGCCCGATTCTCGGAATGTTTGCCTATGGCATGTTCTCATCAGCATCCGTCAATGATCGCCTTGTTCCGTTCGTATGCCTTCTATCTCCCATACTCGCTTGGATAACCCAATATTGTTGCGACAGCTTCTTCGGCTATCAGATAGGATTCGAACTGTTGCTGCTCAATGCTTTGTTTACTATAATCGGACTCCGTACAACCGCCTTAATTCCATCAAGAAAACATGTCAAAAAATCTATTTAGCCGCTATATATGGATAATTGACACCATTCGCCGACACGGTGTCATCACACGCGAAGAACTCGACCGCCTGTGGATGAAATCTGAATTCTCCGATGGCAATCCGCTCCCAAGGCGAACATTCTACAACTATCGCACCGAGATTGAGGAGATTTTCAAACTTAGCATTGTCTGCAATCCGCGAACGTTTGAATACTCGATTCTGGAGAGCGGCGACTCCCACACAGACAGCGTGACTGACTGGATGCTCAACACTGCTTCAATGAGCAATATGCTGACCGATGCGCGCAGCATCGCCAGCCGCATTTTCCTCGAAGATGTCCCATCAGCGCGGCAACATCTCTCAACGGTCATCGGCGCAATGAAAGAATTCCGCACTCTCGAATTCGGCTACAGTCCATATTCCCGCACCGGCGCGCCGAAACCAGTGAACCTTGAGCCGTATTTCCTGAAGATTTTCCGCCTGCGATGGTATGTCACCGGACGCAACGTCAAAGAAGACAAGATAAAGACCTATGCGCTTGACCGCATGAGCAATGTTGCGGTTAGCTCCGAAACGTTTGACATTCCGTCCGACTTTGATGCCGAAGCATATTTCCGCGATGCATTCGGGATTGTATTCTCTCAAGGCGAGACACGCAAAGTGACAATCCGAACGGATGCGCGTCAGGCAAAATATTTCCGCGCCCTGCCGCTCCACCACTCTCAAAACGAGATGCTCCACGATGATTATTCGATTTTCACCTACCGGCTTCGTCTGACTCCCGACTTCGTCCAGGAACTGCTGAGCTACGGTCCGAAGCTGACCGTGCTTGCGCCTGCCGAACTGCGGGCTATGATGACAGCCGCCCTTGAAGAATCGCTTGCCAACTATAAAACCACCGAACCGAAAGCAAAAACCGAAGAATGAGAATAGATATACTTACCGTACTGCCGGAAATGTTTGATTCGCCGCTCAATTGCTCCATCCTCAAGCGAGCGCAGGACAAAGGTCTTGTGGATATTTCCGTCATCAATCTCCGTGACTACACCACCAACAAGCACCGCAAAGTCGATGACTACCCCTTTGGAGGAGAAGCCGGAATGGTCATGCAGATAGAGCCCATCGACCGGGCCATAACCGATCTGCGGTCGCAGCGCGAATATGATGAGGTCATATTCACATCGCCCGATGGCGAAACATTCAATCAGCCAATGGCCAACGCCATGTCGCTTCTCAACAACATCATAATCCTGTGCGGACACTATAAAGGGATTGACTACCGCATCCGCGAGCATTTGATCACTCGCGAAATCTCCGTTGGCGACTATGTGCTGACCGGAGGCGAACTGCCCGCGCTGGCCATAACCGATGCCATAGTCCGGTTGATTCCGGGCGCAATTGGCGATGAGCAGAGCGCGCTGAGCGATTCTTTTCAGGACAATCTGCTTGCCCCGCCCGTATATACCCGCCCGGCCGAATATAAAGGATGGCATGTCCCTGAGATTCTCCTCTCCGGACATCAGGCAAAAATCGACCAATGGCGTTATGAGCAAGCGGTTGAACGCACCCGCCGCCTGCGACCCGACCTTCTGGACTGACGCTGCCGATTACAAATCGTAACCCGTCCGGGCAAACATACGGTAATCATCATCGACACTGTTGCCGACGGTAGTCAGCAAATCTCCCACCATCACACCGTTCATGCCGCCTCGCAGCATCCGCTCTGTCGTATCCACTGACAGTCTTGCCCTGCCGCCGGCAAAACGCATGACTGCATCGGGAGCGACAAGACGCATCAGCGCTGCCGAACGGATAATCTCCTCATCGGCCAACGGCTTGGAATCAGCCAAAGGAGTCCCCGGAATAGGATTAAGTATATTTATCGGAATCGACACCGCTCCGGCCTCATAAGCCTCCTCAATCAATTGCAGACGCTGGCGCAGCGTTTCACCCATTCCGATGATTCCGCCGCTGCACACCTCCATCCCGACGTCACGCGCCGCACGGATAGTCCTCAGTTTATCGTCAGGCGTATGCGTTGAACACAATTGAGGGAAATAGTCCGATGATGTCTCCAGATTGCAATGGTAACGGTCAACACCGGCATCCGCCAACGACTCCAGCACATCTCGATCCACCAGACCCATCGAAGCGCATAGCCGCATGCCCGGAATCTCACGGCGGATCCTACGGAATATGTCGCAGAACCGTCCCGCCTGTTCCTTCGTGACCCTCTTGCCACTGGTCACCAGTGAAAAATGTTTCACTCCGCGGCGGCCGCAGTCGCGAGCCATTGACATCACCTCTTCCTCATCGATCAATTCATATTCCTTTACTCCGGTCGGAAAATGACGCGACTGCGCACACCATTTGCAATCTTCCGAGCATCGCCCCGAGCGGGCATTGGCAATCGAACAGGTATCCAGCACGCGCCCGCAGCGCGCTTCGCGCACCCGATCGGCGGCCTCACACAATTCATCGGCCGTATATCGGTCATTGAGAGCGACCGCCTCGTCAACCGTTGCCCGGCCTCCCTCCAAAATCCGTCTGACTATATTTTCAAGCATAATATCACTGTCCTCAATCATAAAATCTTTACCAAGCCCCAAAATTAATCAAATTCCCCCACCCCGCAAACAAAAAACTTCCACCCGCTGCTTTTTGGCAAACGGTGTTTATTCTGAATCTGAAAGCGTTTTTACTGCTTTATAAAGCATTATATGGAAAAGTTGTTCATCAGATGGTATTAAAGATGGGAATTGTACTTTTATTAGATTAGTTTGCCCGTTATTGTTAGTATGTGCTGGCGAAATTTTAAATGACAATTTTTTCCCCTGGATAAAATATTTCAATTCTCGTAATAGTTCCGGCTCCAATTCTTTTGTTGTAAAAGTATTATAGTCGTTTTGAGGTGAATTATTAATATCTGCCATTGTACCGTCATCATTCACAATTAATTCAAAGATAATAGGCGAATCTTGCATCCAGTTTAAAATATTATATTCACCAAACAAATAAAGAGATGAGAATAACAACAACGATTGATTATAATCTATAATAACTTTTGTTGAATCTGAGACTCCTTCATATCGAGATTCTGAAATATCAATTTCAGGCATATAATCCCATATATTTCCCATTGTTTTTCTAATTATTTCATCCCCGGAATAACGAGGATTATATAAGAATGAAAAATGCCCCGGCCAACCCACGCTCAATAATAAAGAATCCTTTTTATTCCTTACACTATTTAGCTGGTCTGATTTTGTTCTATAGAAATCCGGATCTATGCATATTGTAAAAGTAGTATTGTTATTTTTTAACTTATTTTCAACGATTTGCGTAATGGAATCATTGATGGTTTCTGAGTTATATACCCCATTCTCATCTCTCCATTTCTTTTTCAAGCGGTATAATTTTTCTACATGACCAATAGAATCTATTTTCACCGTGACTATCCAATCCTTCCTTGATTTTAGTTCCTTGTCGATGTTTTCCAGACCAAATGATTCAATTAGTATTTTCCCCAGTTGAGCTTCATTTCGTAAATAGCTGTATATTTTATCGTCGATAGATATATTTAGAACAGCGTGAGAATTGAGGCAACTGCTTAATGCTACAAGGAATAACAGTATCTTCATGTTAATGCAGGATAGCAATTAGAGATTGTATAATAGTTCGGATTTTAATTTATGTCATCGACCAACACCACTTTTTAAATCATCGATATATTTATCATTATAAAATGTATCTATGCCCAATTCTATTTTTGATTCTGTAATGTATATGTAGTCTCCCCAGAAGAACCATCTGGATAATGTTTTACTGTTAATATTCGGCATTGTAATTTTGAGATTTTTTGATTGGATTGGAATCGGTTTCACTAGCCCATGTATTGATGGGAACTCCAAAAGACCGTAGTACGCACCTGTATCGTCGCTCATTTCCGGATCGCATAACTGAATATAATAACTTAATGAGTACGTATCTTTTGGCAATTTAAGATTGCACGATCTATTATCCATATCCATAATGATTGTTTCATTGGCATCAGAAAAACTCCTTGTCTCGAAATCAATATTCTCTTTTTTAAAGTAAATCACATTTAATTTGATCTTTTCCCTCAAATTTGGAAGGACAAAACGAACCGTAACAAAAGCAGTATCTTCAGGCTCGGAATATTCCAATTGCATATTCCTAAAAATCAGTAACGGTAAATCTTTTGAAAATGCACGTATAAGGTTATTGTTAATCCATTCTATCCTACATTCTGCAATAGTATCCATCTCAACCGTCGCTATATCATAATTATAATATGAGAATAAACTAACCGGTCTTGTTATCACCATTGTATCTCCTGACAATTTTATTCTCCTCCAGGTTATGGTTGTATAGCTGCATTCCGAATCTGATTGTCCGGGAAACGCCGCAACACTTAAGCAACCCAAAATAAGGGCAAATAATAAACTAGTCCTTTTCATTTTTCATCGTCCTCTTTAATTCCAACAAATTTATATTTCAACCAACGAGTATATTGTATATTACAGCACGTAATTGTTAAGATCTCGGATATTTATCCAATATCTATCCAATATGTCCTCAAATTCACGATGATCAGATATTTTTATGTTTAATGAGACTATAATGCTATTATCAGGATTGTCACCACCATCAATAAAGGAAATATTATAAAATTTCCACGCAGAAAGGAGCTGTTGTAATAAATTCTCACGGTCAAACAATTCAAAACTGTCAAGCACTATGCCATCAATAGGTATCCGGTCTTTGGATAAATCCAGTTTTATGGTCAAATTAAGACCGTCAAGACATAGTTTATATACTTTCCAATCCCCTAATAAGTTTATTAATGATGATATGAGAATATATTCATTACATTCATTGTACTCTTCTTGTGTAAGATGTTGTGTAACACCCTTCCCTAACAGACAAAATGGCTTTTGCAGGGATTCTATAATCTTATCCGTATTTTCTACTTTATCCAATGAGTAGCAAGGGAATCCTGCTGGAATTCCAA
Source organism: uncultured Bacteroides sp. (assembly GCA_964438665.1). Taxonomy (GTDB): domain Bacteria; phylum Bacteroidota; class Bacteroidia; order Bacteroidales; family Muribaculaceae; genus Paramuribaculum. Next base: position 1,642 of record CAYTLU010000213.1, on the reverse strand, counting down.
CGGAAATCCATTCATTATCCCATTCAGACTCTAATGCAAATAAAGAATCAAGTAGAGGCCCATACCAACCGGGGGCATCCACACCAGTACAGAATTCAAACTGTATATTATTTTCAATAATATAACCTATTATGGAATCCACGTCTATTGGAATAGTACGTTTATGGTAACGATTGTCCTTGGCATCAGATATTTTCCCATCTTTATCAAACCAAATAAACAACACACAACGCCTATTGTCCAGAAGCCAGGTTCTAAGAGAATCCTCTCCGTAGCAATCATATAGTACTTTCCCAAATATCCAACTATTCCTGCTCAAGCAATCTCTTGAGATACTGTATCTTGGCATGAATGACGACATTATAATCAATAATGAAAATACGGCTATTATTATTCTAATACGTTTAAACATAACTCACTAGATTTAATAGTTAAAAACTCTTTTTATAATAGATCGAATCCCTATTGGCAAACTTTTGTTAGGGACTCTGTAATTTTCATTCCCAATATTATGTCTGATACAACTGAATCTAAATATATCAGCATATTTTTTATAATCTTTTGAGAACTGTGAATTATCCAAACTTATTTCTTGCAAGACATCTAAAATATGTTCACCATAGTTATGTACGCCTAGGTTGTTGACTATATCATAAAGTCCTCTTGGAATTTGAGGATTTATTAATAAGCCATTCTCTTCAAACGAAACCAAGTTCCTAAAAAACTTTGCTTCAAACTCTAAATTAATATTGACTCCAGCATATATATCCGTATTATTTTGATAAGCATGAAACATCTCTTCTGAAATAGTCTCAAGATCTATTTCTGTTGATCCCTTATTTGAAGCTATAGTAATTGTGTTATTCTCAGAATTAAATTCTGCGGGAGCATTACTATCTTTAGAAATCGTTGATGTTTCACCGAATTTCACATAGATTATTATCGTTGGCTTTTCGAGCCACTGATACAGCGTATTAAATAATATCGGAGAGTTGTTACAGAATTCTTTAATTTTTTCATCCCAAATTTTTAATTCTTCAGAAGACAATCCGGAGGTATCAATTATCATTCCGGTGGGGTCGATGTGGTTGATGGGGTCTCCGGCGCAGAATAAGTATGGGGAGATGTCACGGTATTTCTCCAATAGGGGATCGGGCGTGGTGAACCGGCCGAGGGCGGGGTTCTGCCAGCGGGCAGTGAAGTCATGGAGATTAAGGCCGAGGTCGGTCGCGAGCTCCTTGCCGCCAAACTTCCTTCTGTTTGTTGTGGGGCTGAGTGATGTGGCATGCGTTGGAGATCCCATCTGTTTCATCTCGCTAGGCAGTTGATTTTCGCAAATATACGAAGAATATTCGATGAAAAAAATAGCGAATGTCGGCCAAAGGCCGGTTCGCGGTGGCAAAGCCAATTTTTTGAATCAAAGATAAGCATCGGGGATAGGGAAAAGCAAATTTTATGAGGATTATTTTGAAAAATAATAATCGGAACTCAATGCGAAATGGGGGAAACATATATTTTTGGCCTGTTCGGACAAAAATTGGAGAAAAAGGATATTTCAAGCCGCGCCGCAACCTTTTCATGACTAAATATGTTACATTTGTAGGCTTGAAATTATTATCGATTCTGCATTTTGCCGCATAAC